>CAWULW010000012.1:0-10484 GCA_963923615.1 uncultured Holophagaceae bacterium | reverse complement strand
GGATCCATCAGACAAGATCGCAAAGGCGATGCTGTATATGAAGATCAGCCAAAGAGAATTAAAAACGATCGACTGGATGGTCCCTCTCATGATGCCCGCCCGAAGTTGCTCGTCGCCGGAATAAAGCCAGGGCAAGGGCGATAAGAGTCCAATGCCAACCGTAAGTGAGGACATCAAAAATAATAATCCAAACCAGAAATTGAGTTGGGGTATAACAAGGAGATTTTTATTCTGTAAAAAGAAACTTACCAAAAAAATAAAGGTTAGCAAAGAAATAACCATCCAGGTCGTGGAGCGACGCATGGTGTTTTGTGTAAACGTGCTGAGGCCCTGAACCGTCATAAATTAAGAATGACAGAGGAGACGATCGGAAGGCTTAGTGAGGGGCGATTGTACGAATTTGGGAGGCCAACGAGAGAATACCGTTGATGAGGAACTGCATGCCGACACCGGCTAGGATCAAACCCATGAGCTTTGTGAGAATTTTCCCCCCCAGGGTTCCTAATTTTTTATAGATCACTGTCGCATTAATGAGGACAAAATACGTCAGTGTGATGTTTCCTAAAATCGCAAAAAGAACCAGGGCGTAATCGCGCAACGAGACTTGAGTAACAAAACCCATCACCGTACTCAATGTTCCAGGACCTGCCAGTAAAGGAATTCCAAAGGGGATCACGGCATAATCCTCTGGAAGGCGGTGGCGTGCCGCGTCCTGTTCCTGAGGAGTAATCCGGTCTTGCGTGTCACCAGACAACATGGAAAAGGAACGAGATAGCACGAGCATACCGCCTACAAATCTCATCGCCAGTGCGGTGAAACCAAAAAAACTAAAAATGAATTGCCCCAGTACAGCAAAGATAATCATCGCAAGCCCAGCGGTAATACATGCTCGACGTGCCATCTTTTTCATAGCAACCGAGTCTACGTTGGCAGTGGAGGATGCAAAAATGACGGATGCACTGATGGGATTTAATACAGAAAATAATGAAGCTAGAACACCAACTAAATAGGAGGTTGTAGAAAAAACTGTGTCTAGACTCATTGAGACACGTTTCCTTTTCGTTGAAGTTTGAGAATCTTTCCATCAAGGGGTTGAAGGGGTTTAATATCAAATTCCGACGCAAGGGTGGGGGCCAAATCAACAATCTCGACACCCTCGGCGATGATTTCATGCTGCCAAGGACCCCAAAAAACAAGGGGCACGTGGCGATCGTAATTCATTGGGCTTCCGTGTTGAGATCCTCCCATTCCCCAAGTCATATAAGGCTTAAAAACAATAAAGATATCGCCAGAACGACGTGCGTTATAACTCAAATGAAACCGCTGAGCCATGGTGAATGTCCGAGGATCTTGATCGTGGCGAATACGTGTTTTTTCAATCTCTTCTCGACTGAATACTTCCATGACATGAGGGGCTGATTTTACGATCTCCATGAGCCTAGGCATCAAAGTAGCCCGAAGAGCCGGGTTTGAATCCATTCCTAAAGCAGCTGAATTAATATAGAGCTCGCTGGGAGGATTTCCTGTCACTCGGAATACATCGAGTGTCTCAGTACGACCCGGTGTTAACTTGGCTTGAACTGCTTCGTTGAGGGCTTTTAACCAGGGTGCATATGACTCTCGACTCGCTTGAAGTCCTTGGCTATGTAATCGTTCAGCGAAATCAGGAGCTCCATGATCGGCAGTGAGAATTATGGCGACGTTCTTATCTTTAGATTTTAGGAATTTTATGAAGGCCCCCAAAGATTGATCGAGCCTTAGGAGATGGTCTTGCATCTCCGCTCCGCCTGTGCCAAAGTTATGCCCCACATAGTCCGTGCCAGACAGCCCCACCATTAAAATATCAAGGTCACTCCCCTGACCTAAGTTCTCTTTCTCAATGAGCTTTTGTGCAAATTGAAGAATCAGTTGATCATAGAAAGGTGTGGCTCGAAAGCGTTTATAGAAATTGGAGTCTAGAGGATCGCTGATGGACTTAATTAACTTAGGCAAACCTGTTTTGATAACCCTTTCCCCAAGATAATCTCCATCCAAAAGATAGGTTGATGCATTGAGAGACGAAAGGTTGGTGTTTGAAGGAGTCCAACTAAGCGACTGTCGCTCGAGAGACTGAAGCCATTCTTGATTAGCTTCTTGAAGCCATGAAGGAAGATCAGTTTGATAAGCCATGGATGTGGTGAAACCAACGAACGGTTCGAACCAATACACATCCGGGGTCGAGGTGCCCGCCATAAATATACTGGCGCGATCTTTGCCTGAAATGGCCATGACTCGTGATCGAGGATTCTGACGAATGAGCCAATCTCCCAGAGTCGTGCCTGAAAACCAAGTACCGCTCGCACCTTTGCGTCCAGCGGGAGCAAGTAGAACCGAGGTTTGATCGTCTTCGGTCGAGTCGATTCGCCTGAATCCTGGTCCAAACCATGTATTACTCACGATCCCCGTTTGAGAAGGATATCGACCCGACATAATCGTGGCATGCCCAGGAGCTGTTTCTGTCGATGCATGGGATTGATACGCTTCAGAAAAAACAACCCCCTCATCAAAAAGACTTTTTAGACCGTGTGACCATTGCTTTTGATAGCGCGCTACAGAATGAGCAGAAAGTTGATCAACCGATATGACTACGATTAATCGGGGACGAACACCTCCTTGCAAAAAGATGATCGAGAAATAGGAAATCGCGCAATATAGAAAAGATTTGAGGGTTACTTTAACCATTGACATACTCTCTTTAGGATGGGTGAGTGGATGACGCAATAACACCATGCGTAGGACTGCTCGCCTGAGCCGTGGATCGATAAGGCATACGCCCGGCTTCGAATGCGAGGCGACCAGATTCTACTGCTGCACGCATCGCTTTGGCCATCACAACAGGATGCTGTGCTTCTGCCACGGCAGTATTCATCAGAATTCCATCGGCGCCAAGTTCCATAGCTAGGCACGCATCACTTGCTGTGCCCACACCTGCATCTACGATCATCGGAATTTTATAGGGTTTAAGTGTTTCGCGTATCAATCGAAGTGTTGAATGATTTTGTACGCCTTGGCCTGAGCCAATAGCGCTTCCCAAAGGCATCACCGCAGCGCAACCAATATCTGCTAATTTTTTTGCCAAGATTGGATCGGCATTGACGTAGGGTAAGACAATAAATTTTTCTTTAACGAGTGTCTGGGCAGCAACCAAGGTTGCTTCATTATCAGGGTATAAAGATTGCGAGTCTCCAATCACTTCGAGCTTAATCCAATTGGTTTCTAACGCCTCCTGTGCCAATCGTGCCACACGCACCGCATCCTCTGAGGTATAACACCCAGCAGTATTAGGAAGAATGTGTAACTGAGGAGAAATCCAATGAAGAATATTGTCCTCGCCTTTTGCACTCAAATCAAAACGGCGAACCGCAAGCGTAATCATTTCGACTTCGGCCGCCTTATGACAGGCTTGCATGGTCTCAAAGGAAGGATATTTTCCTGTGCCAAGAATGAGTCGGTTTGAGAACTCAAGCGGACCTAACTGCCAGGGCATTAATACTCCTCAGAGATATAGTTTACCTTGCCCACTTATATCTTTTACTCAGGATTGGGGATCAAATTGAAATGTTCTAAGATTTCTCCTAAAAGATAAAGTGATCCTAAAACGAGAACAGGGCCTCCTTGATGCGCTTCCAGCCGAGATGCTAATCCATCCCAACTAGGTAAGGTTATGTGCTCCAATCCGTGATGGGTGAATAATCGACTAAGATCATCCTGCGCTGCAAATCGATCAGCTTTTCCCTGAATCAGCGTGAGGGACTGACGAGGGAAACGCTTAAGCGTCTCGACCATAGTCGGTAGGTCTTTATCCTTCATAACGCCAAAATAAAGGTGAGGGGCCTTCCCTGTTGTCACACAATGTTGCCTCATAGCCTCAAGTCCCTCCGCATTATGGGCACCATCAAGCCACACATTTGAGAATCTAGGCAGAGGGGAGAGTCTTCCGGGCCAACGCAGTTGGCCTAAACTTTTCTCACATATACGAGAGGGAAGTTTGAAACCCATCTTTCTTAATTGCTCTATGGCCTCTTGGGCACAGGCTAGATTATCTAATTGATGACGACCTGCTAAACCATACTTTTGGCCATCCACCAATGAATAGTTCCAAAAGATTTGGGCCCGGGTCTCGAGACTCGACGCAAAATAAAGAGTTGGGGCATTTTCTAAGAGGGGTTCCACCCAATCTCGCGTTAACGAGGGTCCCAAGATCAGGGGGCGATGAGAGCGTGCGATAGCTAATTTTTCCCTCCCAATAAGTTCTCGAGTATCTCCGAGATATTGTTGATGATCCATACCCACGTTAGTTATCACGCTTAGGACAGGGTCGGTTGCATTCGTAGCATCCCATCGTCCTCCCATCCCCACTTCGACAATAGCTAAATCAACGCGTTCCTCAAAAAAGGATTGAAGCGCTGAAGCAATAATTAATTCAAAGTAGGTTAGAGTGATGTTTAATTTTTTTTCTTTATCAAAAATATTCTCAAGAATACGATCGAGATCTACGTCGGCGATAAATTGTCCATCTATCCATATCCGCTCTCGAGGGTGCCTTAAGTGCGGACTCGTGGTCCATCCTATCTTCAAGCCCGCAGCTCGACCAGCATGCGCTATGATGGATCCCGTGCTTCCTTTGCCATTAGTCCCTCCAATTAAAATAAGGGGGAAATGACGATCGGGGTCGCCCAATGCTTCAAGAATAGTCCGAATATTGTGGAGACCTTTTTTGATCCCAAAAAACGATCGATCAGATAACTGTTTAAGCCCATTGCCCAAATAAGGGGACTGGATAAAAGGGGAAAAACTATTGGTCGATTGAGCGTCCATGGTGTCAAATAACCATTGCGGGAATTGTGGCACAGCCTCCCAATTAATTATGTTTTGGAAACCGGCCCTGACTTAAGGGCTTCATAAAGGCGGTCGAGTTGTTCAGCATCGCTGTAATGAAAAATGACAGTACCCTTTTTCCCCTGCTCTTTAATCTCTACGCGTGTGGACCAAGATCGAGTTAATTTTTCCGCTGCATCTTTTAAAAAAACAGAATTGGGATTTAATTTATTCTTTTTAGGGGTTTTGGAAGTTTGGAATTGATTCACGCGAGCTTCAAGGGCTCGCACGCTTAAGCGTCGTTCGATCACCTCGCGGGCAATCTGCTCCTGCAAACGCGGACTTTCAAGACTCAGTAAAACCTTTGCATGGCCCGTAGACAATTGTCGTTCTGCGATCATGGTTTGAACGGCGGCGGGGAGCTTTAATAGCCGCAACATATTTGCAACTTGGGGTCTCGACTTACCTACCCGATCCGCTACTTGTTCCTGGGTTTTTTTGAGTACATTACCCAGATTCCAATAAGCCTTCCCCTCTTCAATAGGATTGAGTTCTTCTCGTTGAATATTTTCTACAAGGGCATATTCGAGGAGTTCGTTATCCGGTACTTCCCGAATGACAATGGGGACGTGCAAGAGCCCTGCTTTTTTGGCGGCACGCCAACGTCGTTCACCAGCAATAATTTCAAATCGCTGACCCACCTTGCGCGTCACAATGGGCTGAATAATCCCATGTGTCTTAATACTGGTGGACAGCTCCTCGAGGGCTTCGTCGTTAAAGATCATGCGAGGTTGAGCACGGTTAGGCGTCAGGAGATCAATGAGGACTTCTTGCGCATTCGTATCGCCTATCGAAGTGCGTTGTTGCATGAGGGCCTTAAGCCCTTTTCCCAAAGCAGGTCGTTTTGAAGTGTTCATACTCAATCCTTAAGTAAGTTCATTTTTTTTACGTCGTAACCATTCTTTAGTGAAGTGAATATAGGCTTGCGCCCCTTTGGATTTCAAATCATAAAAGGCAATGGGTTTACCGTGACTGGGGGCCTCAGCGAGTCGAATATTTCTCGGAATTGAGGATTTAAAGACTTTACCGGGAAAACTTTTTCGAACTTCATTCGCAACCGCCGACCCAAGATTGGTTCGCTCTTCCGCCATCGTGAGCAATATGCCGCCTAGTTGAAGATTGGGGTTGGATTGCTTTTGCACTGCATTGAGCGTGTCAACCAATTCGACTAGACCATCCATGGCCAAGAATTCACACGGCATGGGAACAATGAGTTCATCAGCTGCCGTAAAGGCATTCAGGGTCATGGTCCCTAAGGCAGGGGGGGAATCGATCACGATGTAATCGTACGATTCCTTAATATCATTCAATGCATTTTTTAAATTGTAGAGTTGAGACTCATCTGTTAAATCGCTAAACTCCAACCGCGCGAGATCTTTGCCTGTAGGAATAATTTGCAAGGTGGGGATCTCGGTATTAAGAATCAAAACTTCTGCTGGCGTCCCTGTTAACAGAGCATACGCCCCCGCTTGATCATTAGGTTTTTCAAAACCTAGTCCGGTTGTGGAATGGCCTTGAGGATCCAGATCAATTAATAAAACCATGTGCTCAAGGATGGCAAGTGATGCAGCGAAATTAATGGAGGTCGTGGTTTTGCCAACTCCTCCTTTTTGATTTGCAATAACAACAGTTCTTGCGGTCAAGTTTGTGCACCTTTCTTCATTGTTTTAGGCGTGGAACAAATTATATTTTACCTTGTTCCACGTAGGGCCGAGTTAGGTTGCACATCATTTCAGGCCTAATTAAATAGGCTTTCAATCCAGTTCTATAGATATGGGCTCTTGCACCCGGATGGGTCCCGATAGCCATAAATTCTTCCAACGACCCGCTTCCAACGAAGATAGGGTGATGTGAACAGGATCTTCCTTGGTATGAAATTTCCAAGAAGTACACGTTGTCATTTCTGTAAGCCAAGCTCCGGCCACGGCACACCCTGTACCGCAACAGGCGGTCTCTCTCTCTACGCCTCTTTCATAAGAACGAATTCGAGCTTCACCTGGGCCCATCAACTCGACAATATTGACATTGGTCCCCCCAGGAAATGCTTGGTGATATCGGAGTCGAGGGGCCCAACTGTGTAAATCAAAATGGTGGATTGTATCCATCAATACTACTAATTGAGGATTCCCAATAAAACCAAATCGGTATCGCTGGGGAAGACTTAGAGAAACAGGAAATAACCCCATGCGGTCATCTTCTGGAAAATGAAGCCCAATACCTTCGACGGTTTTTTTTAAACCAACGGTTTCTTGGTTTGAATAACACGACAATTGTTCGAGAGGCGCATGTTCCAAGAGCGCTAATGCCGCTCGTGTACCGTTTGAACAGAAGGTCTCTGCCCCATCCGTATCCCAATGAGTCATCCTCCAAGGTTGGCCGGGCACATAGGGGTCAAGTAAAAAAAATCCATCGAGGCGGGCTGGGTGATCTTTCAGGATTCGAGCACACCGTGGCCCATCTTTTCTTTGAAAGCCTTCGTGAGCGAAAGCATAAGCAAATCGATTACCGCTTCCGGATGCCACGTAGAGTTTCATAGGCTAATTCGTCGTACGTATTATTTTTGTTTGGGTTCTTGAAAGACGTACACACGCTCATTAGCCATCTGCATTCCTCGCTGTCGAGCCATGATTTCATAAATCAATTCATTTTTTCCTTTAATCTGCTCGAGTGAGGATTTCAATAAAGCATTTTCTGCCCGTAGTTTTTCTAGACGCTGCTCATATTGATTGAGTTGTTTTCGGCTGCGTTGCCAGTTGTGAAACTCAGGACGCCAAAGGATAACGACTAGGGTAACGACGACTGAAAGAATCCAAGCCCAAAGGAGGCTGTCTTTTCGGTAAATAAAGTCCATAAATCTACCTTACCCTAAAGCCAAAGGCCTCTGGGCCTGCGTAACGAGCCCGGGATCCTAGCTCACGTTCTATGTGCATCAGACGATTGTATTTAGCCACACGGTCGGTTCGAGCGGGCGCACCCGTTTTAAGCTGCTTCGCCACCGAGGCAATCGATAAGTCCGCAATAAAAGTATCTTCGCTTTCTCCACTCCGGTGGCTGATGATGCAGTTGTATCCCGCTTGATGGGCTAAATCAATAGCCTTAAATGTCTCTGTTACAGTTCCGATTTGATTGAGCTTCACCAATAGCGCATTAGCGATACCATCCATAATGCCTTGTTTCAAAATGGATGGGTTAGTCACGAAGACGTCGTCACCTACGAGTTGAACTTTATCTCCCAGGGCTGATGTCAATTTTTGCCATCCACTATGATCATCTTCAGCCATCCCATCTTCAATACTAATAATCGGAAATTGCTGAATGAGCGATTCGTAGTAATGTAGCAGAGATTCGGAAGTCCATTTTTTTTCATCTAGGTGATAAATACCATCTCGATAAAACTCAGAGGCTGCGCAATCCAGAGCAAGATAAACATCTTGGCCTAGGCGTAGACCTGAATTTTCAATGGCTTCGGCAATACAACGAAGAGCTTCTTCGTTACTGTTGAGATGGGGTGCGAACCCTCCTTCGTCACCTACTCCAGTGGCTAGCTTCTTGATTTTTAAGACCTTCTTCAAGTGATGGTAGATTTCCGCTCCCCATCGAACAGCCTCATGAAAACTTGGAGCCGCGACGGGAACGACCATAAATTCTTGAATGTCGACATTGGTATCGGCATGGGCCCCACCATTCAAAATATTCATCATGGGAACAGGTAGATAAACAGGATCGCTCGATCGCAAGTGACGATAGAGAGGTGTGCGAGAAGCTCTAGCTGAGGCTACGGCAATGGCCATAGACACTCCCAAGATGGCATTGGCCCCGAGTTTTGATTTATTATGAGTTCCATCTAAATCGATCATGCTCTGATCAATCGCTTGTTGATCGAAAGGATTCTGATTTTTAAGATGAGGAGCAAGAATATTTTCGACTGCGTCTACCGCTTTCAAGACTCCCTTGCCGTTATAGCGTTGGGCATCTTCGTCACGGCGCTCAAGCGCCTCTTTTGATCCCGTCGACGCCCCCGATGGAACGATTGCGCTTCCCCAATGTCCGTCGGATAAATATACCGTTACTTGAAGGGTGGGATTTCCTCGGCTGTCCAAAACTTCAAGGGCTTCAATAGTTTCGATCAAGGTCATGTGATTAACTTTAGGTTGGATTGAGTTCTTTAGAAAGGAAAACCCCCGTTACCGGGGGTCTTCTTAAAAAGAAAAGCCCTTTTCAGGGCTGCGATTTAACGCTTTTTCTTTTTGGTGGCTTTTTTAGCCGCTTTTTTCTTGGTGGCTTTTTTAGCTACTTTTTTAGTAGCTTTTTTAGCCGCTTTTTTCTTGGCCATGATTGGCTCCTTTTGGCCCTTTCGGGCTGTTGTGGAAGGGGTGCGGTGAGCCGGTGTTCCAGACTTTCTGGACCCGGTATCTTTCCGCGGGGAAGAATTTTTTTCTTTGGTAATGTTGCCAGCGACCTTACTTGAACCTTTCGTGTTCAATGGAGTTCCTTTCACGGCAACTGGAGGCGCCACGGGAGCTGGGATTGCTTTAACTTTAGGAACTTTTTTGACAGGAGGTTCTTCGCCTTTTAAGAGCGAAGCTAGACGCTTGCCTGGATAGAAATCATCGAGGAGCGCATCCCCAATGATTACGCCGTGAACACCCAAGGCGTGTAGATGTTTGACTTGGACCAAACGGTTGATACCCGCCTCAAACATAATGAGTGAATCTTTGGGAATTTTCTTGATGAGGGCAATGGACTTATCATAGTTGGGATTCCAGTTTTCTAGGTTGCGCCCTACGATACAGAAGATTTGGGCACCCACTTCAACCGAGCGCTTAATGTCTTCGTCGCTCGTCACTTCAAAAACCACATCCAAACCTTTAGCTACCGCTAACTTATGCAAATCGACTAATTTAGATTGAGCCAAGAGTGCCGGCATAAGAAAGATGGCATCCGCACCAAGAATTTTGCTTTCCTCTACTTGATATTCCTCAAAAATAAATTCGCGGCGTAGAAGTGGAACCTTAACCTGAGAGCGTGTTTCAGAGAGACCTTTGTCATCTCCAAAATAGAGAAATTTATCGGTGGCAATTGAAAGAGCTTTAGCACCATTTTCTATAAGACTTTTTGCGTGGGTTGACGCTTTGAAATTTGATCGAGTCTTTCCTAGGCCCGGGCTACCGCCTGCTACTTCAGCAATGATGGTAATGGTTCCTTGGCTGAGTTCTTCTTTCAAAGAATGGTGCCCACGGTAACTTCCTTTAGCCGCAACGGAACCTCGTTGCTTCTTGATTTCAATATCAAGAGCCTTAAAAATAGCTACACGTTTTAACATTTACTTGGATCTCATAAATTTAGTTTTAGGTAAGTCCTTGAAAGTTTTAACGCGGTGTTGATTACTTTTTATAGCGAGGTATTAACTTAATGAAACCGAAATTTTTCCCTTGAGTCAATTGATTTTTTAGGGTGTTTTTGTAATTTTGGAACCCTGAGGATTGATTTAAAAAAATTCGCCCTCTTTTTTAAACCAATACCGATGAATTTGTTAAAGTATCAAATTCATCATATAACCAATAAAA
>CAWULW010000011.1:0-10680 GCA_963923615.1 uncultured Holophagaceae bacterium | reverse complement strand
TTGCCTTGTCCATGAACCTCAATTAAAGTCGGACCAATCTGTTTAAGATTAAGAGAAATAAATTCAGGTCGAACCATAATTTCATTCGCAAGTTCTGGAGTTTTGGTTTCAATCAAACGTATATTCTGTTTAATTTCTACCTCTCCAATTCTTCGATCGAGATCTGTGAGTACATCATGAACCGTTGAGGGAATCTTGGGACCTAACGTATCCCGAATCTCACCAATAGTTACTCCAAGATCCACCGCTTTGATAATAGAATCGTGCGAAAGTTTAAAATTAGCCAGGGTATCAACTGAGACCAATGACGAAATCTCAGCCAATCTGAGAAGTCGATGAGGATTCTGAAGGAGGGGGGTCAGGATTTCTAAAGTAGGTTGAATGATCAAATCCTGGCTTGCTTCAAACGGGATCCAATGAGCGAGTGTTGAGGATGGATTTCGATGTATGTATTCTTCGGTTAAAGCAACACCATGTTCCGATAGGGCTAAATATTGACCACTGGGATCCATGTCCACTAAGCCCATCCGATGAAGAAAGGGAATAAATTGTTCCTTAATTCTTGGGCCATCAAATTGACGAAGCGTACCCAAAAAGTGGAGAAAGGTATCTGTTTTTACTATTTGTTGGGGTCGTGCGAGGAGATGCTGCAAGAAAAAGATCCGATGTTCGGACATGGGCATTTGCCAAGCGTCTAAATCATGCTCTAGCAAATAAGAAAAAGTTCGCTCCGCAATCCATCGAGGCGGATGCGCTAACACAGCTGGAATTAAAGTTTCCACACGTCCTTCGCGTTGCCAAAGTAAACCCAGTCTATGGAGGAGCGTAAAGAGTAAAGAAGCATCCTCTTCGCCCAGGAGATTAGCAGAGAAAAGTGAATTGTGATGAGTGATGTGATCCAACTCCTTCTTGGCAGGTAATCCACCCTTGAGAACACGGACTCCATGAACACAGCGAAGTAAAATCACCACTAGAGCTAGGGAAAATCGAAAAGGGCTACTCGGATCAAGCCGTGTGCCTTCCGGGGCCTGAAGAGATAATGCTGAGTCATCAAAGTCATCTAATGCAGCTTTAACCCGATCAGGAACTACCCAAGAATCTCGATATTCAGGATTCGATGGAAGAATTAGTCCTAACGAGAACAAATTGGTGACTAATCTTGCAGGTGGTTGTTGCCCTTCAGTCAAACGCTTTAAGGTTAATAATTCAGACTCCTGAAGTGAGGCGAGGGCACTCGATAGATGATGATGATCCTCGAGATGATAGATCATGCTTTTGATTAATGACTTTGATCCATCAGGTCTTTCTTTCCACCGAATGGGGATTGTGATATGTCGACGTTCACAGATAGATTCTAATTCTGCATCTGTGCAGTGGGTGAGAAGTTGAAAATGAGTAGGGACTGAGTTCATGTAATCAATGGCTAAAGAATCACCCTATAGTGTCTCATTAGGGTATTCAAAAACCCATCAAAATATTAATTAGAGAGCCAAGCAGAAAAAAAGATCAGATGCCCTCTGATTTATTTGAGATACAGTTTGGTTAATTTAATTGAGCGTCAGAGTTCCTGCCGTGATCGTAATATTAGTTGGATTCGAAACCCCTTGGACTTTAGCCTGAGCCTTGGAGAGAGTCAGTGAGACGACACCCGCGACCGCGGTCGTTAAAGGATCAACTGCAATTCTTGCTAGCACTCCGCCAGCCCCATTGACTGCAACCCCATTAGATCCCTTGAGAGCCAGCGCGGCAGAAAGTACCGACGAAGAGGACCCCGCAATAGCTTTGGCATAAAGAATCTGTGGGGATGAGCCCAAGTTAAAAATATTTCCGTTCTGCACAAGGGTCGAATCGGACGAAACGACCTTCACCCAACTCACCTTAGAGTTATCCACAGCAATATTGAAACCAATACCACTTACAGATTGACTGTCGGTGCTCACGAGGTCGAGTACCAAGTGGGTAGATGTGCTCAAACTTGTGTTTTTGATGAGCCGATAGGTGCCTGTTGTAGGATCGACATAACTTAAGGATTGTGTAGGTGCATTTACTGTAACTGTTGCTGTACTTGACACCGATGCCCCCGCCGTATTACTGACCGTCAGTGTATACGTGGTCGTGGATGTGGGAGTGACAGAGATGGGTACCCCCGACACGATAGACACAGGCGTAGGTCCTCCCGTAACGGTCCCCGTCCCATTGGAAAAAACTGCGGTGAGAGTGGTCGATTGACCTGCGTTAATGGTAGGGCTAGCAGCACTAAAACTAGTGATGGAGGGTGGAGGAATCACAACAACATCTCCTCCTCCGCCGCCTCCGCCTCCACAAGCCATCAGGAGAATCAAAAAAGGGATAAAATTTAAAATTCCAAGTTTCTTCATAATACCTCTTTGACTAATCGACATAGATTAAGGAATGGCAAAAGCTGGTGTATTGATTTCCCATACTCCACGACCGTAGGTACCAATTCGAATAAAACTTTTGTCAGGAGCTATATAAATATCCCGAACGGATACCAGTGGAAGCCCACTGCCGTAACGTGCCCAATTGGCCCCCCCATTTTCGCTAAAATAGACACCAAATTCAGTCCCAGCCAATAGGAAATTTCCGTTTCCGGGAAGATTTTTAATCACATGAACTGGAATACCGTAAGGCAGGCCTGAGGAGGCCTCTCCGATAGAAGTAAAAGTAGCTCCTCCGTTTGTACTTTTGTAGAGCTTAGACCCCGAGCTAGCTCCAAGGGCTAAGTTCTTGGTCACGGAAGCAATGTAGATAGTCTGATCATTGGTGGTGTCAAACCATACAAAACTATTATTTTGCTGAGGATTTGCAGCCCCCGAAGAGGGATATTGTGTCCAAGTAGCCACGTTACCTGCCGTGCCATCTAGAACTCCAATGAGCGCATTAATATCAGAATCACCGACTGAACCATTTCCATCCACATCAGATTCCTTGTTGGCGGCCGCAGAAGATAAACCATGGTTTTTGGCTACTTGCAAAAGATCAAGAGCATCCACAACTCCATCGTTGTTCAGCTCAGGGATTCGTGCTTTATAAAAAGTTCCACTAGGTCCTACAATACCGATCAGTGATTGATTGAATTCAGAAATATTAAAATTTCGAATAGTTGTAGGTGTATATCCCGTCATGGGTAGGGCATTCCATGTTGAGCCAAAATTACCACTTTTATAAATTTTGGTATTAGTTTGTGTGTAAACCGAATCAGGGGCAATGGAGTTTCCAAGGTGCATTTTGGGATAGAAGGGAGCATTTGAGGAACTGCCCGATTCTGAAATTCCATTCGAGGAACTTGTCATGGCTGATATGCCGCCATTGGTGCTTTTATAAATGCGTGTGTAGTACAGAGACCCTAGAATAAGATTCCCATCAGTGGGGTGGATGACTGTACCAAAACCATCACCGCCGATGGTGTCTTCAAAAGCTCCGCTAGTAGATAGAGACCCTCCATTGGGTTGTCGAACACGGGTCCCATTATCCTGAAGGCCGATGGAAACTCGGTATTTGGAATCGGAAGGTGAGGTCGCGTTCGTTGAGCCCAAGTTGTAGATGAGATGAGTGGCAAGCCCCGTGTTCCTGGTTCCGTCGATAAAGGTTAAATCGGGTACATAGGACGCCTGACTCGTCCAAGAGGGAATGAGGGCGGTAGCTCGAAATGGATCAAGCAACAGAGAAAAACCACCATCATTACCGATGAATAATTTCTGGCCATCCGAGCTCCATGCATTAGCATGAAAATCGGCATGAACATATACTCTGTTGTTACCGTACCAATGAGTCATTTGTGTCCAGGTGAGTCCTCCGTCGGAACTTCGCCACAAAGCCAAATTGGCAGCTAAGAAAACATTATTTCCATTGTTGGGATCAAGAGCGATGAAATGGTTATACCAATCTTGTCCTCCATCACTACTGCCGGCACCGCTACTAAACAGGGCACTCGTACCTGTACCGGTTTGGGCTTGGTAGTTCCAGGTTTGCCCTAGATCCGTCGAGACAAGTAACCCCTTTGAGACCCCACTCCCTGTCTCAAATTCAGCCACACCCTTTGTAGAATTTGTAGCGATGGAGATTCGTCTAATATTTCCGGTGACGCCCGTGAAAGATGCCGGTAGCCAAGTGGTCCCTCCATTTGTGGAGTAGTAAATGGTACCCGAGGAGCCAGTTCCCGAAGCTTGGACGGAACAAACTAAGTTATTAGCATTAAATTTCTTCACGGTCCAAACATATCCACCCGGTGACGTAGTTGGAATGCTACTGACAGTAGTAAAATTTAACGAAGCAGTTGTAGCAACTTTTAAACCGTCGTTTGTAGCCCAAAATATATCTGATCCATTTACTAAGATGTTGAGGCTTCTTGTCGCAGAACCAAGTCCGGTTGCGGCTGTCCAAGATGTTCCACCATTGGTAGTTTTGTAAAATCCACGACCTTCTCCGTCCACCATATCCCCTAATCCGATGTATAGGGTTTGCCCCGAACTGTCACTAGGATCAATGGCAATCGCTCCGACGGCAACATTTCCGTCTGATGACGCCGTCGGAAGGCTATCTGTAACGGATGTCCACGTCCAAGCAGAAGAAGAGCCTGGTATTGCGTTCGTAGATTTAAAAACACCCCCGCCTGAAAAAGCCACATATAAAGTGGGCGTTGTGGGCCAATTAGGATGGAGAGCAAATCCTGTAACTCGACCTGAATCAATCTCTGGAAAAGTGGTACTCGTTAGATTAGAAAAAGGACCAATGTTCGTCCAAGTTCCTCCTCCTCCTGGAGCTAAACCCATGAGGGGGTAGGTAAGCGTAGTGATTTGATTGGACGTTACCGCAAATGGTACTTTCGATCGGTACTTCAAAACTTCCTTTTTTGCTAATTCATTTATCGCATCGAGGTATTCAACGGAAACGGGACCAAACCATTCTTTAAAATATTCTTCCCGCTCTGCAGGAAGATCATGAACTTCTTTGAGATCTTTAGTTGCGCGTGCGGGTAAATTACTCCGCCGAGATCCAAGACTATTGATTGGGTTTTGTCCCCAAAGTAGATTGATGGTCAGAAAAGTAAAAAGACTAATACGGCTGATATTCATCCTGAACCCCATGGACTTAAATAGTTATTTAATTACCTTTAACTATGATAAATCTCCTCCTACCTACAAGGAGACTTTAACCTCAATTAGTCTTTGGATCGACACCATTGAATGCACCTTTCTAAGGGCATATACCCTAAATCTCTGCTTCAATAGTTCTTATTTGACCCTTGGGCTCGAAGGCTCTAGCCTTGAGGGTTAGGCTACCCTATGACTCCTCTTCGTCCCGATAATCCTTTGATTGTTCAAAGTGATCGGACTTTGTTATTGGAAGTTGCCCACCCAGAATTTGAGAAAGTTCGGGATGAAATATCTCGTTTCTCAGAACTCATCAAGAGTCCCGAACATATTCATACTTATCGGATCAGCCCCTTGAGTCTTTGGAATGCATCTGCATCTGGGATCCATGAAAAAACTATTATGGAAATTCTTTCAACGTGGTCGAAATATGATATTCCCCAAAATATTATTCAAGAGATCAAAGATCATTCCACTAGATATGGAAAAATTAAACTCATTAAAAAAAATAATCGCTTAGCGCTCCAAATCGAAGATAAAGGTCTTTTTTGGGAAATATCTAATCAAAAGAATCTTCAAGATTTTCTTCAAGAGCCTTTTGGCGATCAAACAGGGATGTTCATTCAAGACGGATCCCGCGGAGAGATAAAACTCCACCTCATTCGATTAGGGCATCCCGTTCAAGATCTAGCTGGTTTTAAAGATGGCCATCCGCTGGCTTTCGAACTGAGATCTCATTTACAAGAAAGCCACAAACCCTTTGCCTTGAGAAAATATCAACAAAGTGCTGCCGATGTTTTTCATGCGGGTGGCGGTCCCGAGGGTGGTGCCGGAGTTCTTGTTCTTCCGTGTGGTGCTGGTAAAACCGTCATTGGGATGGCGTGTATGAGTGGTTTGCAAACCCATACCCTTATCTTGACGACTAACGTGACCGCCGTGAAGCAATGGAAACAAGAGTTGCTTGATAAAACGACCTTAACCCCAGATCAAATCGGTCTCTACAGTGGTGAAAGTAAAGAAATTGCTCCTGTAACGATTGCTACCTATCAAATATTGACCTATCGCAAGGATAAAAATGGCCCCTTCGATCACTTTAAAATTTTTGAAGCCTCCAATTGGGGGCTCATTATTTATGATGAAGTTCACATGCTTCCGGCCCCTATCTTTAGAGCAGTTGCAGAACTTCAGGCCCGACGTCGACTTGGTTTAACAGCCACCTTGGTCCGAGAAGACCATAAAGAAGAAGATGTTTTTTCTTTAATTGGACCCAAACGAGTCGATGTTCCCTGGAAGGTGTTAGAAAAGGATGGTTTTATTGCCACGGCTCATTGTCTTGAGATAAGAATTCCTCTCCCTAGCGAAGAACGAATGCGTTATGCCGTTGCGGACCAGCGGCAACGGTTCAGAATTGCCTCTGAAAATTCTCTCAAGATGGCGGCTATTCACGAAATTCTCACTTTGCACCCAAAAGATTCCATCTTAATTATTGGTCAGTATATTGATCAACTTAAAATGATTGCCGAGAATTTACAGGCACCGATACTGATGGGACAAACCCCAGAAAAAGAACGAGCAAGACTCTTTGATCTTTTTAGAAAGGGTGATCTCAAAATTTTGATTGTAAGTAAAGTCGCCAATTTTGCCATTGATTTACCCGATGCAAGCGTAGCCATTCAAGTTTCAGGAACCTTTGGATCTAGACAGGAAGAAGCTCAGCGCTTGGGCCGAATTCTTCGGCCCAAAGCGATCGATAATATTAGTTATTTTTATACGTTGATCAGTCGAGATACTACCGAACAAGAATTTGCTAGGAATCGACAGCTTTTTCTTACCGAACAAGGATACAAATATCATATACAAAGCCGCCATCTCGACAGCAGGGGCTATCTAGCACCTAATGTAGAGACCTAAGACCGTCAAAATTGAATCTAATGAATAAAAAATCGATGACTTAGGGCGAGGAGGGGTTTGGCTAGTAAGGCAGCACCCAAGCCAGCGAGTACATCATCGACCATGACACCGGATACGCCCCCAAGTTTTTGCGCGCGACCAATCGGCCCAGGTTTCCAAATGTCAAATAAGCGAAAGAGAGAAAACGGAATGGCGCATCGCACGAGATGTTCCTGCCAAGAGGCAAAGGGGTCTCGGGCTATCACAGAGGCAAGAGGCATAAGTGCAATCCACATGCCGACCCATTCATCAATTACGACATAAGGAGGATCTTGCTGTTGGAATGCGTGCTGAATCTTTTTAAGGCTCCATGCACCAATCCACCAAAGCAGAAATGGACCTAAAAAAACAAACGTAGCTAATGATTTTCTTAGATCTAAGAGGAGACCTAGGATCACGAGGCCTACCCAAGCCGTAGTCGCCGCTAGGCTACCCCAAGTTCCAGGCGCAAAAGGAAGAAGGCCCGAACCAAATCCGATGGCAATCAGCCAGGGTCCATGTGATGGGATTTGTGACTTAGGAGTTGCGTCGATAATTTTTTTCATAGGCTTCTATGGTTGACTCTAATCCACCTTCATGAATCTCGCCAATTAAATCATATGCGTGTGCCTCAAGAATTTTGACCCATTGGAAGGTTTGAGGTTTGGGATTGCCATCAGTAATGAGGACATTTCCATCAATATCGGGCGATTGCCCTTCGTGACGTCCTTTATAGATCATAGATGTTTCTTCGTGTGTTCCTTCAATGAGTACTTTAAGCGTCTTTCCAATTTTCAGTTGATTTTTGGATCGTGCAATTTCCTGCTGTAGACTCAGAATCTGATTTTTTCTTCTGATTTTTTCTGATAATGGAATAGGATCTCCTAAGTTAAAAGCCGGGGTTCCTTCTTCGTGGCTATAGGTGAAGACACCGACATGATCGAACTGGCTAGTAGCGATAAAGGATTTCAGCTCGTCAAAGTCCGATTGGGTTTCTCCCGGAAACCCTACAATAAAATTTGACCTCAAGTGGATGTTCGGACAGGCATCTCGGATCTTGCGAATTAAACGACTAAAGGTGTCCGATGATCCTCCTCGAGCCATCCTTTTTAAAAGATTACTACTTGCGTGCTGGAGTGGCATATCTAGATATTTGGCGCAGTTATCAGTTTCTGCAATCGCTCGTATCATGTCGTCAGATAAGCGATTTGGATAGGCGTAATGAATTCGAAACCAATGAAGCCCTCTTACCTTTCCTAGTGCCCGAATCAACGTGGCTAAGGCTTGGGGTTGACCAAAGTCTCTCCCGTAGTCCGTGGTGTCCTGAGCAACCAAGCATATTTCTAGAACTCCTTGGTCAACAAGTTGTTGGGCTTCCGAGACGATACTCTCGATCGATCGACTGCGTTGAGCACCTCGGATGGAAGGAATAATACAAAAGGCACAGGTATGATCGCAGCCCTCACTGATCTTTAGATAGGCGGTCGTTTGGGGAGTGGTGATCCATCGCGGAGAGTGTTCGTTATAAAGGTAGGCGGGATCGCGATCCAACTCCTCCCATCCTGATCCCCCAATGACCTCCGCAATCTTTTCAATATCGCGAGTTCCCAAGCACGCATCAATTTCGGGGATATCCTTTAGCAATGTCTCTCGATAACGTTCAACCATACATCCCGCAACAATCAATCGCTCACAGACCCCCTTTTTTTTCATTGAGGCTGCTTCAAATATGGTGTCTAAGCTCTCACGCTTAGCCTCATCAATAAAACTACACGTATTCACCACGAGAACTTGGGCGTCATCCATCTTAGGGGTGATCTGATATCCCTTAAGTCTTAAGTGACCAAGCATAACTTCACTGTCGACAAGATTCTTAGGGCAACCTAGACTGACAAATCCAACTTTCACAGAGGCTCCAATCTATAAGGCTACCTTGACTTGTGGTTGTAGCCCCATGGTAGTCACTCACAAGATTTGGCGTTCTAGGTCAAACTAAATAAAGTTCTTGGAGGACGGCTTTTGTCTAGTTCTGTAGTAACACGCTTTGCACCTTCTCCCACGGGGATGCTGCATATCGGCGGAGTCCGCACAGCCTTATTTGCATGGCTTTTTGCCAAGAAACACTCTGGAAAATTTATCTTACGAATTGAAGATACCGACCTAGATCGATCCACAGAAGAAAATATTCGCATTATTGAAGAAGGGATGCGATGGTCAGGCTTGCTTTGGGATGAAGGCCCTGACCCCGATTGCCCCGGTGGTTGGTTGGGCGAGCAAGGTCCGTATCGTCAGATCCTTCGCATGGACCTTTACAAAGCAAAAATTAGTGAACTACTTCAACAAGGTAAAGCCTATCGATGTCGGTGTACCAAAGAATCATTAGAGCATCGACGCAAGGAATCTGATCGGGCAGGCAAGCCTTTTCAGTACAACCGTGGGCTAGACTTCGGTCAGGGTTGTCGTGATCGACAGTACGATGATTCGGCGCCGAGTTCTATCCGATTTGCCATGCCTCTTGGCGGGGATATTATTCTCCGCGATGCCATCAAGGGAACCATACAATTTCCATCTGAAAGTTTAGATGATTGGATTATTGCTCGCTGGTCGGATCCAGGAGAAATTGGTGTACCCACTTATAATTTCTCCGTCGTCGTCGACGATGTTGCTATGAGGGTCTCCCATGTCATTCGGGGCGACGACCATGTCGCTAATACCCCCAAGCAAATCCCCCTTTTTGAGGCCCTTGGTTATCCCTTGCCTATCTTTGCACATGTGCCGATGATTCTAGGCAAAGATAAGCACAAGCTTAGCAAGCGCCATGGGGCCGCTAGTATCACGGAATTTAAGGATCTAGGTTTTTTGCCTCAGGCTGTTCGGTTAACTCTAGCTAAGCTGAGCTGGACTCCTAAAATTGACGGCAGGGTAGCCGAATCAGCCGAGGAAGAAATTCTAAGTGATGCTCAGTTAATCCAATCTTTTAGTTTAGAGGATGTACAAAGCAGCCCTTCAGTTTTTGATATCGATAAACTCTATTGGATCAATCAAAAACTCATCATGAATTCTACAAACGAGTTTCTCATGCAAGCTCTAGATCCTTTTATGCCGCCTCTTTGGCTTCAGCGTGAGAAAAGTTGGAAAGAGTTAGCGGTCAGTTGTACTAAAGAGCGCTCTCGGACATTGAAGGAGATGGCAGACTCATTGAGGTTTTGCTGGGAGGCCCCTCAAGTTTTTGATGAAGCCTTGGTGGCGAAACATCTCTCCCAATCTCATCGCTCAGCTCTTCAAAGGGTAAGCACCCTTACGGATTGGACCGCTGAAGGGCTTCGCAAGGGTTTGGATCAGATTCTTCTAGATCACCACATGAAGCTAAAAGATTTAGCCCAAGCCTTGAGGGTAGCTCTGACAGGGGGAACCATCAGCCCACCGATCCATGAGACTCTCTTGTTGCTCGGTCAGGAAGAAATTAAACGGCGATTACTCCGCTGGATTTAGCGCCTTCTCTCTAGCCATCTTTTTGTCAAAGTGGTAACTTGAAGAATTGAATTTTCTTTCTTTATCGGCTTGGTTTGGGAGAATTACTTCTTCGATGTTCGGAATTCTGTCTCTTACCCCCGAGCTTTCATGGATGCTCATTAAG
>CAWULW010000010.1:0-10711 GCA_963923615.1 uncultured Holophagaceae bacterium | reverse complement strand
GATTGGTATTCGATGGTCTTTCCCGACTGAGGCTAAACTGTGGAGACATGAGGTCAGCCTATGCGTACCATACTCATTTTTCTAGTTTCATTGAGTCTTGTGGGACAAACTCTTCACCCTAAGATTCAAGAATCTCAGACCTTCCATTCCAAAAGCATTACAGGAAGCCTAGCTGTCCGAGAGAAGTCTTTTGCCGCTCGAAAGCAATTGGCACTCTCTAGCCCCCTAAAAGGAATCCCATTTAGATCGGTGGGACCCATGGCGCAAGGAGGTCGTGTTGTCGATATCTCGGTGGATACTACAGCCCCCCAACACTGGATAGTCGCTTTTGCGACCGGCGGTCTTTGGATTACCCATAATGATGGATCAAGTTGGACCCCTTTATTTGATCGTGAGGAAGTAGGCGTCATTGGTGCCATAGCTGTTCGATGGCGAGATCAGGGCCATCCTGCAGAGATATGGGTCGGAACTGGAGAGCCCAATGCAAGTCGAAGTTCTTATGCAGGTGCAGGTCTGTATCGTTCAAAGGATGGTGGCCAAACTTGGCAACGTGCAGGCCTAAAAAATAGCCATCGTATTGCACGTGTCGTTCTCCATCCGACCGATATCAATACGGTGTATGTCGCAGCTCAGGGCCCACTTTACTCAGACGGAGGCGAACGAGGTATTTATAAAACGACCGATAGTGGGCTGACGTGGATTCAAAGTCTGAAAGGAAGCGACCGTGTAGGGGCCACCGATATATTGATGGATTTTAGTAACCCCAATATTTTGTACGCAGCGCTTTGGGAAAAAGATCGCAAACCCTGGAATTTTTTAGAAAGCGGTCCTGGCAGTGGGATCTATAAAACCACTGATGCTGGAGCGTCCTGGGTTCTAGCTATGGAGGGCTTTCCTCGAGACGCGGGTGTAGGGCGAATTGGTCTAGGTCAAAGTCGACAAAATCCTCAAAAAATCTATGCCTTTCTAGATAATCAGAACCTAAGGCCTAACCAAGAAGTAAATCCCTATGAGGACACGACCCGCCTTACCGCCAAAAAAATTCGCACCATGACTAAAGATCAATTTTTGAAGCTAGAGCCTAAAATTCTCCAAGATTTTATTCGCGGGAATGACTTAGATCCTGCCTTACGCGCCGAGACGGTCCTAGAAGATATTGCGAAAGATAAACTGAAGATTCGAGATCTATTAAATGCCATCAATGATGACAATGCGGCTCTATTTGAAACTGATATTATAGGTCCCGAGCTCTATGTCACCACCGATGGAGCCGCTCATTGGGTAAAGACCCATACCCAACGACTTGATAATCTGATCAACACCTATGGCTATTATTTCGGTCAGCTAGCCGTAGATCCTAATGATGATCGTCACGTCTATTTGATGGGTGTTCCGGTGATTCAAACACTGGATGGCGGTCAAAACTTTCAGAGTGCTAACGGAGAAGAGGGCGCGATTCCTCATAGCGATCATCATGCGATGTGGATCAATCCCAAAAATTCACAGCATATGATTTTAGGAAACGATGGTGGGCTCAATATCACGTCTGATGGTGGGTCCAGTTGGCGGGAAATTGAAAATCTACCCGTGGGCCAATTCTATACCGTAGAAGTTGACCAAGCAGAACCCTATCAGATTTATGGGGGGCTTCAAGATAACGGAGTGATGACTGGACCGGCTAAAACCCTGCGCCCTCGACAAAGTCGGGACACTTGGAAGGCTATTTATGGTGGGGATGGGGGTTTCGTCCAAGTCAATCCTAAAGATAATCAAACGATTTATACCGAAAGCCAATTTGGATTTATGTCTCGTCTCAAAGGTACTGAGCGAAAATCGATACGCCCTCATGCATCTCTTTTGGACGATCCCTATCGTTTCAATTGGCAAACTCCTATTAAAATCTCTCCTCATGCACCCGATGTAGTCTATACCGGGACTCAAAAGGTCCTTCGCAGTATGGATCGCGGAGACAGTTGGGTTGAGCTCAGCGGAGATCTCACGACGAACCCAAAGTCAGGGGACGTCCCCTTTGGTACTATCAGCGCACTGACGGAAAGCCCGAAACGTTTCGGACTTCTCTATGCAGGTACCGACGATGGGCTTGTGCATGTGACTAAGGACGGGGGAAGAACGTGGATAAATATATCCAAGGGACTACCTCGCCAGCGATGGGTCTCAAGATTAGAAGCTAGTTATGCCCAAGAAGGAACTGTCTATGTTGTTTTGAATGCCTACCGAAATGACACACAAGAAACATTGCTCTATAAGTCCAGTGACTACGGTTCAACTTGGCAATCCATCAAAGGCAACTTGCCCGAAGAAAACTTTAATGTGCTTCGAGAGGATCCCTCAAATCCGTCGATTCTTTTCGCAGGATCTGATGCAGGAGTGTATGCCTCACTTAACGGAGGGAACTCATGGAATGTATTGGGTCAAGATTTACCAAGGGTTCCGGTACACGACTTGGCAATTCAATCCAAAGCTAAAGATTTGGTGATTGCAACACATGGCCGAAGTATGTATGTGGCTCCTTTAACCGCACTTCATCATTACACCGATGCCATCCGTTCAAAAACAGCACATCTCTTTGAGACTCCCAAAGTCATGGCTCGAACCTGGTGGGCCCAAGATCGCCCTACTTGGTATACCCCTCTTGTCGAAGATCCCTTAGATCTTTACTTTCATGTTGCTTCGCCGGGTCTTGTTCATGTCCGATTAATCAATCCTGAAGGGAAAGAGGCCAAATTTTGGCATCTCCAAGCCACCGCAGGGTTGAATCACTTCACCTGGGATTATTTAGTGGATCCTAGCAGCTTGAAAAATCTCACCCCAGGCCGGCGACCTTTCGCCACCGCAGGTACATACCAACTTTCTATGGAATCTGGTGGAGTCACCCTTACGGTGCCCCTAGTGATCACGAAACCTTCTGAAGATACGCCAGGCTTCCGTCGTCGCGGTGGCCCTTAGGGTAGCGGTTAAGCCTTGAGGGCTTGCTCGAGATCTGCGATCAAGTCCTCGACGTCCTCAATACCTACGGAAAGTCGTAAAAGTGAATCCGACAATCCCAATGCAGCTCGATCCGTTTCCGGCACGCTTCCATGCGTCATGGAAGCAGGGTGGCAGACCAAACTCTCAACACCTCCTAAAGATTCGGCCAAGGTAAACAGTTTGAAAGAAGCCCCAATGCGGCGAGTTCGTTCCACATCTAACGTATCAAAACTGACCATTCCGCTAAACCCCCTCATTTGTTTTTTCGCTAGTGCATGCTGAGGATGAGAAGGGAGTCCGGGAAAATAGACCCGGGCAATATCAGAGCGACAAGATAACCACTCAGCAATGATTTGCGCGTTCTCATTATGCTTCGCCATCCTTAAATGAAGAGTTTTGGTGCCCCGTAGAATTAACCAAGCATCCATCGGGGACAAAATAGCCCCTCCTGCATTTTGAATAAATCGGATCTTTTCAGAGAGATCGGTCCGCGATGTAATGACGACGCCTCCAATGGAATCACTATGGCCGTTCAGATATTTGGTCGTACTATGCCACACTAGATCAGCCCCTAAACTCAGTGGTAATTGATTGTAGGGTGTAGCAAATGTGTTATCGATCGCCAACATAGCTGATGAATGGGCTTTATTTAAAATCGATCGTACCGCCGCAATATCGGTTAACCCCAGCATGGGGTTCGTGGGAGTTTCGAGCATGACCAAACGCGTGTTAGGTCGGAGCGATCGCTCCACCGCAGCCAGGTCTGCGGTATCGATCTGGGTATAGGAAAGTCCGAGACGCGACATGATCTTATCAACCAAGCGATAAGTTCCCCCATAAACGTTATTACCCAAAATGAGATGGTCGCCTTGAGAGAGTAATTCAAGAATCGCTTGGGTGGCCGCCAAGCCCGACGCAAAAGCAATGCCATGCTGGCCCCCCTCTAGGGCCGCAAGATTTTTCTCTAAAGTTGCACGGGTTAGATTATGGGTTCGCCCATACTCGTAACCTTTATGTTCTCCAAACCCATCTTGAGCATAGGTTGACGTGAAATACACGGGTGTCATGACCGCCCCAGTAGTGGGATCGGGTTCTTGGCCCGCATGAATGCAGTTGGTAGCAAAATGTTGAGATATTTTTTTCATGCGAAACTCGCTTTCTCTAATGAACTCAGTTCAAATCTTAGGGGATGAAACCAGGCTGAAAAGCCATGCCTCATCCACAATTTTAATCCCCAAATTTCTAGCCTTTTCCAGTTTTGATCCTGCCTCACTTCCAGCAAGTAGAAGGGTCGTCTTAGAGGACACGCTGTTGGTGACTTTTGCTCCTAAATTTTTTAAGTAGCCTTCCGCTTCTTGACGTGAAAAGCGGGAAAGGACTCCCGTCACCACCACAATCTCCCCTGCCAAGACTTTCGATCCTTCTGTGGACAGAGGCGCTTCAGGCCTGATCTTGAGTTTGATAAACGTCTTTGTTAAATCAGGGTAGCTTTCAAAAAATGACAGAATCGCCGTCGCTACCTTGGGCCCCACTTCTTCAATCGTTTGTAATTCATCCCACGTACACTGTGCAAAACGATCCATGGACTCGTAACGCTCTGCCAATAACTCTGCCGTCCTTATTCCAACAAAAGGAATTCCCAAAGCATGAATCCATTTTGCCAAGGACTTATGTCGAGCATTGTGTAGTTGAGCTAGTAGATTTTGGGCGCTTTTCTCTCCCATACGTTCAAGACCCGCTAAAAAAGATTCTCCCTGCGGATCATCAAGAAGCGAAAAAAGATCCCAAGGTTCATGAAACTTCCCACTCTCAATTAATTGTTGAACCAAAGCCTCACCTAGGCCTTCAATCTGAAGGGAAACCCGAGAACCCATATGTAATAATCGACCCTCTAATTGGGCAGGACATCGCCAGTTCACACAACGAATCGCGACCTCGTCTTCTTCTGACTTACCTAGTGCACCACCGCAAACAGGACATACCGTAGGAAGTATGAATGGCGGCAGTGTTTGAGGGTTGTCTTCAGGAACCCGAGCAATAATTTTAGGGATGATGTCGCCCCCTTTCTCGATGAAGACTCGGTGACCGATCCTCAACCCTAGTCGATCAATTTCATCCGCATTGTGAAGCGTAGCTCGTTTGACAATGGATCCACCGAGTTGTACCGGATCGAGTTCAGCTACCGGCGTTAATTTCCCCGATCGCCCGACTTGCCAAACAATATTCCGTATACATGTCGTTACCTGTTCGGCTGGGAATTTATAGGCAACGGCCCATCGGGGTGCTCGATCGGTGAAACCTAATTGATCCTGGAGGGTCTTTCCATTCACCTTGACCACAATACCGTCAATATCAAAACCTAACCGAGTTCGTTGGGGCTGGACTTCGTTGATGAAACTTAGGAGGCTATGGAAATCCCCCGAACCCGACAGGGGCATTCGAGAAAAACCCCACTGGCTCAGGGTTTGCATGCCTTCAGCATGTCGTTCAGTCGAGAGCCATTGCCATGGAATAAATTGAAGGCGTCGACGAGCAACTTCACCACTATCAAGAAGCTTCATGGTGCCACTGGCTGCGTTTCGTGGATTGGCAAATCGGGGTTCTTTGCGTTGATCTCGTTCTTGGTTAAGTTCCTCCCATCGCTTACGGGATAAAAAAACCTCCCCCCGTATAATGCAATGTTGCGGAGCATGCGGAGGAAGCTGAAGAGGAATATCGGCAATGGTTCGCGCATTCTCTGTGACATCCTCACCTACCGATCCATCACCACGTGTTAGGGCACGGACTAGAGTATGTTGTTCATATGTTAGCGATAGAGAGAGACCGTCGACTTTAAGTTCATAAGCAAATTCGAGAGCGTCGGTTTGAATCCATCGACTCATGCGAATAACCCACTCTTGGAGTTCGTCCAGGGCATAGGCATTACTCAAGCTGTACATTGGGGGGTCATGCGGAGCTTTGGTAAAGACACTGAGGGGCTCGCTTCCGACTCGCCCCGTGGGCGAATTTGGATCCTTCCACTCGGGATGCTGGATTTCGAGGAGGATCAACTCTCGCTCTAGGGCATCATACTCAGCATCCGATAAGGTGGTTTGATCCAAGATGTAATAACGATAGCGATGTTCTCGTATTTGATCGGACAGGAATTTCATACGCTCGCGGCTCATGACTTAGCAACTCCCCGATGCTCGATACCACTTAATAATCCCAAAACCAAACAAAAAGCTAGGGTTTGAGTCCCTCCATAGCTAAAGAAGGGAAGCGCCATGCCTTTGTTGGGGAGTGCACCAATCACCATTCCTATGTTGACAAAAAAATGTAAAGAAAAAATACAGGCGGCCCCAATGGCAAAATAAGATTCTTCTAAAGTGCGCGCTCGAATTCCAATATCTAACATTCGCGTAATTAAAAGTCCAAAAAGACTCAGTACCACACAGACACCAATATACCCATGTTCTTCAGCCCATACAGAAAACACAAAGTCTGTGGTTTTCACAGGAATAAAATTTAACTGAGTCTGCGTGCCTCCCCCAATGCCATGACCCCATAATCCGCCATTGCCAATAGCAATCCGACTTTGATTAATTTGATAACCTGGACCCCGAAGATCCTTCGAGGGATTTAAGAACGTCATAATCCGTTCTTTTTGATAAGGTTTAAGCCCTTGTTTCCAACCCCAAAAGCCCGTGAGAGACAGCGCGATGAGGGCCACGACAACACTTTTAAAGCGGAATGATCGGACCAGAGGGACCAGAATAAAAATAGGTAAAAAACTAAGCGCCATACCCAAATCAGGTTGTAAAAATACTAAGCTCATGGGTACTAAGATCGTCGCAGAAAAAATAATTAAGAAATATTTAGGGATGCGATCAGGTTGATACTGCCCCAAGAAATGACTCGCTAACAGCAGCGTAATCCATTTTGCAACTTCAGAAGGTTGAAACGTTCCTAAAAAACCCAAACTAAACCATCGGGTGCTTCCCCCTATCGTTTTTCCAAATCCTAGGACTAAAATAAGGACCACGAGAGACAGAACATATAAAGGAATACTCCACTGAAAGGCTTGCCCTCCCTCGCGTTGTCGTATGCCAAAAGCTAATCCAAAACTTATTCCCAACCAGAGCGCATGTTTAACCCATAAAAGGGATAAAGGCGTGTTGCGCCCCGCAGAATAAATATTCATTAAACCTAGGCATGCTAGTAGCATCGCCGGGAATAAGACGTTACGAAACGAGAACGGGGAGGGCATACCCGACATATTGGCAAGCCTCAAAAGACTAGCGACGAGAAGGCGATAAAGATGGACTAGTTGGACGGTCAGGTTGAAGACGATCCACCATCCAATATTTTACTAACTTCGCCGCGATAGGCGCAGCGCTATCTGCTCCAAAGCCTCCATTTTCTACTAAAACAGCAAAGGCGATCTCGGGATGCTCTTTCGAAGCATAACCCGCAAACCAAGCGTGATCTCGAAGGGACTTGGTTTGACGAAGATAGTGGGATCGATTTATAAATTTAGCTACTTGAGCCGTACCTGTTTTGCCTAACATGTCCACGTCCCTGAGGCGAGAATCCGCTGCAGTCCCCGATTGAACCGTTTGCAGCAATCCCTCATGAAGGACCTCCCAGTAGCGAGGTTCTAAAAATATCATAGGCTGTGGCGGCGCGGGAGTGAGATCCACCTGCCCCGTGGATTCATTTTTCATGCCATACACAAGATGGGGAATGACAGGACGACCTTGATTGGCCAATGTGGCGTAAAACCTAGCAAGCCCAATGGGGGTCACGCCAACCTGGCCTTGACCAATCCCCACGCTGATGGTTTCTCCGGCGTACCACTTCGGATCTTTCGGCGAGGTCTTGGCCTTCCAGGCACGACTAGGGATCCGAGTGGGTTTTTCATTGGGTAAATCAATGCCCGTATTAACCGTCAGTCCCCAACGATGAGCACTAGCATAAATGTCGTCCACATCTAATCGATTGGCAACTTCATAAAAGTAAATATCACAGCTTTGTGCAATGGCTGGAATCAAAGCGATGGCTCCATGGCCCGTTTCTTTATCGCACCTGAAATCACGACCATAAAAATTTTTTCGACCCGAACAATAAAAGACGGTTTCTGGGGTAATCACCTTTTTTTCAAGACCCGCCATCGCTGTCAAAAGCTTAAAGGTTGAACCTGGAGGGTAAATTCCTTGAATAGCTCGGTTCATCATAGGTTTCTCAAGGTTGTTAATGGTTGCATCAACTTGGGCTTGTGACATGCGGCCAGCAAAAACATTAGGGTTAATGCTTGGAGAAGAATACATGGCTAACACCGCCCCGTCACGAGTATCTAGTACTACGCCCGCCCCCTTTTTCCCCTCAAAACTCTCCTGTAAGATTTTTTGCAATCTTAAATCTAAGGTCAAAACGAGACTGCGACCCACTTCGGCATTCTCTTCATCGAGCATTGCTATTTCATCTCCCGATCGATTAACCATGATGCGTTTCGCTCCGTCTCGACCCCTTAAGTAGGAATCCCATTGGGCCTCGACTCCTTCGCGGCCCACCCATTGCCCTAATTGGAACGACCCCGGCTTCCTCTTGAGGGTCTTTGAATCGATCTCACCGATATAACCTAGGACGTGACCCGCTAATTCATTATCTCGGTAAGATCTTCGGGGCGAACTTTCAATGGATAAAAATGGAAATCGGGCTTTGAGACGCTCCGCTAGAGCTAGTTCTGCCTCTGTGAGATTGGCTTGAATGGCGAGGGGTTCGATACCCGACCCTTCGTCTCGGTAAGTCCGAACGGCGTTCAAGAAACCATCTTCCTCTAACCCAAACTCCGTTGCGAAGGAACGAAGAACTTCATCATTAATGGGCAACTCATCTCGATGAATTACAAGTTCGTACGCATTCACGTTGTCGACTAAACGAACACCGTTACGATCATATAGGATTCCGCGCGGGGCATAAATGGGTCGAAGTTTGATCGCTTGATTTTGGGCTCGTGCTTGAAAATATCCGCGTTTAATGATTTGAACATATCCATAATAGACAAAGTTAAAGCCAAGACCTAGGATAAAAATCCACTTAATTTTTTGAGCGCTTCGTTCGATGAGCCAGCGGACCTGTGGATTCATAGTTTACGTTTTCGTTCCCATTGCGTCAGCCGCCATGAGAGCGCAGCCCCGAAGGGTAAGGCAATCAAAGTGAATACATAGATGGGATCCCAGGCCCATATATGGTTGAGACGCCAGCTCCCCGCTAAGTAAAGCAGGAGGTGACATACATACGCCGAAGCCCATTGGGCAAGATGAGCAAAATAGGTAAAAGGAGGGAATTTTTTGATCAGAAAGAGAGCGATCAGCCCCACAGTTAGATTGGCAAAAGCAAGCGCACCTAGGGCCGGTGTGGTACGAAGAGATAACTCCACGCTCCAGCCACTCAGCGTCAACCAAAGGGTGGACAGTATCCAAGAACGAGGATCTAGGCCAAACCCATGAAGGAGAAGCGTGTGCACCATCCATTGCGCTAAAGGATACGCTCCCGTACTCATCACTGTCACGAGGGCTAGTAAAGCTAATACTCGCCTGAGCGTCACGAAGGATAATGCTGTACTCAAAGTGTCACATCCTTCCCTTTATTGTTGGACGACAGGGTCGTTGAGAGATTCAATAGGAGTCGGTGGAGGCAAAATGAGGACATAGCGAAGTTGATCAAGCCGTGGTGATAACTGAACCAAAACACGGGTAGATCCCCCCTCGTTACGCACCTCTTTGACCCGCCCTACTAACAGACCTCGCGGATAAATATTATCGAGTCCCGACGTAAAAATAGACTCCCCGATTTGAACGGAGGTTTCGGATCGCAAATAAAGAATTTCTCCTAAATTCTGACTACGTCCCTGCAAAATACCCGATGAATTGGACCTCGATAGATAAACCGCCATACCGATGTTAGGCGCATCGACAGGAAGAATTTTGGATTGATGAATTCCGACAGACCATATCCGCCCGATCACGCCTTGGGTGGTAATGACAGGCTGGTCAATGCGTAGGCCCTCTCGCTCCCCTTTGTTGATTACAAACGTGCCAAAAAAACGAGGGCGTGGATGATAGATGACTTCTGCTACGGTCGCTTCAGGCGACGTAGATTTTTGAAGTTCGAGCATTTGACTCAAGTTGTCGAGAGTCTCCCGATCGAGTGTCCATTGACGCTGTTGACCTTGTAGGATCTGGTTGGCTTCTTTAAGCTGTTGGTTTTCGAGGAGTACATCTCCCAACATCCGCCTTGATTCTATGCGCGCTACCTCCCTTTGATGGCGCTCATTCATCCAGCGGAGTACAGCACGGGAGATACGAGTATCGAAAACCTCAGTACGAATAGATAGAGGACTCAGTGCGACCCAAATAAAATGGAGGGTCCAGATACCGCCAATCAGTAAGAATATCCATCGGCTCCTCAGGGACTTTGATTTCATACCGCCGATGTATGCCATCAACCCACTCGATGAAAAACTAATCCAAAATCTGGATGCGACGGAGGAGTGGAATATCGTTTAATAAAACAGCCGTACCCTCAACGACGCTATAACGTGGATTTTCTGCTCGAAACACCGGCAAATGCGTTTCTTTGCGGATACGCTCGTCGAGCCCTTTAATGAGAGAGCCTCCACCGGATAAACAAATACCTCGCTCGATTAAATCAGCAGAAAGCTGCGGAGGTGTTTCAGCTA
>CAWULW010000009.1:0-10777 GCA_963923615.1 uncultured Holophagaceae bacterium | reverse complement strand
AAAGGAAATATTCAAGAAAATTCGTCCAGGGGAGCCTGCAACAACGGACTCTAGTCGAAAGTTGCTCTTTGGGATGTTTTTTGATCCCGATAAATATGATTTGAGTAAAGTGGGACGCCATAAACTTAATGCCAAGTTGGGCCTCACCACACATCTTTCACAACGCACTCTTACTGCAAATGATTTTATTCAAACCATTCATTATTTACTTCGCCTTAAAAAGTACGATACGACCCGTCAGGATTTTGGGGAAATTGCTCCCGTTCGTGCAGATGACATTGATCATTTGGGTAATCGCCGTGTTCGAAGCGTGGGAGAACTCCTAGAAAATAGTTTTCGTGTGGGCCTCGTACGTGTCCAGAGATCCATCAAAGAGAAATTCTCTGCAGCTCAAGATCCGAATAATCCACTCAAGGTTCAGGATCTCATCAATAGCAAACCCGTCATTGCTGCTATGAAAGAATTCTTTGGATCTAGCCAACTTTCTCAATTCATGGATCAAACCAACCCCCTCTCTGAAATTACCCATAAACGTCGACTTTCTGCTCTCGGACCAGGAGGCCTTAGTCGTGATCGGGCTGGCTTTGAAGTTCGTGACGTTCACACCTCCCACTATGGGCGTGTGTGTCCCATTGAAACTCCAGAAGGACCCAATATTGGACTGATTAGCTCATTAAGTTGTTATGCCCGTATTAGTGAATTCGGTTTCATCGAATCCCCTTATCTCAAGGTATTGAATGGGAAAATCCTACAATTCGCTCGAATTACCTCTGTAGGAGATGTAACCACCAAAGATATTACTTTGGTCAATCCTAAAACCGGCCTTCCATTATCTGAAAGGGAACTTAAATCAATTAGTTCTCCCTACAAGCAGATCGTATCACTTCAAGAGCTCGAATCTCTCAATGCCGCTTTCGAGAAAAATGGTAAACGTCCTGCAAAATATGAAATCCATGCTTTCTATCTCTCTGCCTGGGAAGAGGATGAGCACATCATTGGCCAAGCAAATATTAATGTCAATGAACAGGGTCAGATCTTAGATGAATTTGTCACGGCACGTATCGCGGGAGAAACAAAAATCATTGAGCGTGAGCGTGTCACCTTAATGGATGTGAGCCCCAAGCAAGTGGTCTCGGTGGCTGCGAGTCTGATTCCATTCCTAGAAAACGATGATGCGAATCGTGCGCTGATGGGTGCGAACATGCAACGGCAAGCTGTTCCCTTAATTCGTACTGAAGCCCCTATTGTGGGTACCGGTATGGAGTACACTGCGGCCAAAGATTCTGGAGCCTGTGTAGTCTGTCGTCGTTCGGGAATTGTCGAAACCGTTGATGCGAATCGTATCGTGGTACGCGTCGAGGATGACCCCGATACAACGGGTGAAGAAAGCGGCGTAGATATCTACACTCTCGTTAAATTTGCTCGATCAAACCAAAATACTTGTATTAACCAAAAGCCGCTTGTTCAAAAAGGTGAATTTGTTGATGCTGGACAAATCATTGCTGACGGCCCTTGTACCGATCAGGGTGAACTAAGTCTGGGCCGTAATCTCGTAGCAGCCTATATGCCATGGCGAGGCTATAACTTTGAAGACGCAATCTTGATTAGTGAGCGTGTCGTCAAAGAAGACCTTTACACCTCTATTCACATAGAAGAATTTGAAATTCATGCTCGAGATACAAAACTCGGTCCGGAAGAAATTACACGTGATATCCCTCAAGTGCGAGAGGAAGCTCTTAAGAACCTAGATGAGAGCGGCATCATTCATATTGGCGCTACCGTCAAACACGGAGATATCTTAGTTGGCAAAGTAACCCCTAAAGGTGAAACCGTTCTTTCTCCGGAAGAAAAACTTCTTCGGGCTATTTTCGGTGAAAAAGCGAGTGATGTTAAAGACGCTAGCCTCACGCTACCTCCAGGGATCGAAGGCTCAGTCGTGGATGTCAAAGTCTTTACTCGTAAGGGCCAGAAAAAAGATGCTCGAACAGAATTCATCGAAGCCGAAACGATGGCCAAATGGGAAAAGGATTTATCGGACGAGGAACGTATCACTCGTGCTGAAGCCAAAAAGAGAATTGTAAATCTCCTCAAAGGTCGCGAACTAGATAAAGCACTTTTAGATCATGAAGGTCGCGAACTCTTGCCCAAAGGTAAAAAACTTACACAAAATATGCTCGAAGTTATTCCTTATAACGCTTTTGAAAATGTGAGCGTAGTAGCGGGTAAAGAGCGTATCGAGACGCAAGTACATGACGAACTTAATAGAACTAAGAGCAAACTTGCGGTACTTCGGGATAATCTCAATAACCGCCGAGACCGATTAACACGCGGGGATGAGTTAATGCCCGGCGTTCTTAAAACGGTCAAAGTTTATGTCGCCGTGAAACGTAAATTGCAGGTCGGAGACAAGATGGCTGGTCGCCACGGCAACAAAGGTGTGGTTTCGAGAATTCTTCCCATCGAAGATATGCCTTACTTATCGGATGGGACTCCGGTCGATATCGTGTTAAATCCATTGGGTGTTCCAAGTCGTATGAATATCGGTCAGGTTTTGGAATGTCACTTAGGCTGGGCAGGTAAAGTCTTGGGTGTGCATTTTGCGACACCGGTATTTGACGGTGCTCGTGAGTCTGATATCAAACAAGCCCTGAAAAAGGCGCACGATAAGATGCCAGTTGGCCCAGGTGTTAATGTCAGTATCAATCGAATGAATTTGGTCACAGGCGAAAACGAACTTTCAAACATGCCGGATGGTAAGACGATCCTTCTGGACGGCATCACGGGCGAAGCTTTTGAGCAGCCTGTAACGGTCGGTTGTGTCTATATGTTAAAACTCCATCACTTGGTTGATAACAAGATACATGCTCGTAGCATTGGACCCTACTCTTTGATTACGCAACAACCCTTGGGTGGAAAAGCTCAATTTGGTGGGCAGCGTTTTGGAGAGATGGAAGTCTGGGCACTTGAAGCGTATGGTGCTGCACACGTTCTTCAAGAACTTCTCACCTATAAATCAGATGATATGTTTGGACGAACACAGATTTACCAAGCGATTATCAAGGGAGACCCTATCAAGGATCCGGGGCTTCCCGAGAGTTTCAACGTTGTTCGTAAAGAACTCAATGCACTCTGTATTGATGTCGAGATGTTAACTCAAGATCAGCTCGATCCCGAGTCTATGCAAGAAGATCCTACGGCCTTCTCGCTAGATGCTTAACCCTCATACTTAAACCGTTTCCACTCTTTTCCCCTCATTACTTTATCGTTTAAAAAGGTTGCCCATGTTTCCAGAAGTTCAAAACATCAACGCCTATGAATGTATCCGTGTTTCCTTGGCTTCCCCTGATCGTATTCGCCAATGGTCTCGAGGAGAGGTCCTAAAACCCGAGACGATCAACTACCGATCCCTTAAGCCCGAGCGCGATGGACTTTTCTGCGCCCGTATTTTCGGACCTGTTAGCGATTGGGAATGTTTGTGCGGTAAATATAAGCGACAAAAATTTAAGAATGTGATTTGTGATAAATGCGGAGTCGAGGTCACAAAAAAATCTGTTCGTCGTGAGCGCATGGGCCATATTCAATTGGCATCCCCCGTTAGTCATGTTTGGTTCTTTAAAGGTGTCCCAAGTCGTATTGGGTACCTTTTAGATATTCCTCTCAAGGATCTTGAAAAAATTCTTTATTTTGAGGCCTATACCATCACCGACAATGGTGGAACTCCGCTTAAGGAAGGCGAGATTCTTAATGAAGATAAATTCCGTGAATATCGCTCTCTTTACGGTGATGCATTCAAAGCACAAATGGGTGCGGAAGCTATTAAAGAATTACTCCGTCGCGTTGATGTGGGGACTCTTTCCATCGCTCTTCGGGCCGAGATGAAGTCAGAACCCTCTTCGCAAAAAAGAAGTAAGTTAGCAAAGCGTCTCAAAGTGGCGGAATCTTTTGTTCGTTCCGGTAATCGACCTGACTGGATGATCTTAGATGTGGTCCCGGTGCTGCCACCCGAGTTAAGACCTTTAGTGCCTCTGGATGGTGGTCGTTTTGCTACCTCTGATTTAAATGATCTATACCGCCGCGTCATCAATCGTAATAACCGACTAAAAAAACTCATGGAGCTGAAGGCTCCCGAAGTCATTGTGCGAAATGAAAAGCGCATGCTTCAAGAATCGGTCGATGCCTTGTTTGAGAACGGAAAGCGCGGACGAATTCTGCGTGGCGTATCTAATCGCCCACTCAAATCACTTTCAGACGCTCTAAAAGGTAAACAGGGTCGCTTTCGTCAGAATCTTTTAGGTAAGCGTGTTGATTATTCTGGTCGTTCCGTTATTGTGGTTGGTCCTGACCTCAAGTTACATCAATGCGGTATCCCTAAGAAGATGGCTCTTGAATTATTCAAGCCCTTTATTTTTAATCGTCTTGAGCACAAAGGTCACGCTGCTACTATCCGTCAAGCTAAAGAATTAGTCGAGGAGAGTCGCCCAGAGGTATGGGACGTCTTGGAAGAGGTTATTCGTGAACACACGGTCCTTCTTAATCGTGCCCCGACGCTTCATCGCTTGGGCATTCAAGCATTCCAACCTGTGCTAGTTGAGGGTAAGGCTATCCAACTCCATCCCCTTGTTTGTACCGCCTTCAATGCAGACTTTGATGGCGATCAAATGGCGGTGCACGTTCCCCTCAGTCCGATGGCCCAGATTGAAGCGAAGGTACTCATGATGAGTACTCAGAATATTTTAAATCCAGCCAATGGACGACCCAACGTAGTTCCTAGTCAAGACATTGTCTTAGGTGCTTATTATTTGACTAAGAAACGTAAGCACCGAAAGGGTGAAGGAAAATCCTTTGGATCTATGAACGATGTAGTGTCTGCCCACGAAGCAGGTTTATTGGATACCCACGCCATCATTAAGCTCCGTTATACCGGAGAACTTGTAGATACTGAAGCGTGGTATGCCAAAGATCCTAAGAAAAATTCAGAACAAGAAGTTTTTGAATGCCCTGCTGAAATGAAGAATAACGAAATGATCGAGACTACGGTAGGTCGCGTCATCTTCAATCGAGCGCTTCCCAAGGGATTCCCTTATATCAATGGATTACTCAAGAAAGATGGTCTGCTATCCCTCGTTGTCCGAAGTTACAAGACTCAGGGTCCCGAAATGACCATTGAAATGTTGGATGCGATGAAGGAAACAGGCTTCAATTGGGCCATGAAAGCTGGAGTGAGTGTGGGAATCGATGATCTTGTCGTACCAGGCTCCAAAAGCGGTCTTTTGGATAAAGCCAGTAAAGAGGTTCGTGAGATCGAAAAGGAATCCTATGAAGGCCGCCTAGACAGTGCCACTCGTTACAACCGTATTCTAGAAGTTTGGGGTAAGACCTCCGAACAAGTTGCTCAAGACATGATGAAAGAGCTGGAGCATCAAAACGAAAGCAATCGGTATTTAAATTCGATCTATATTTTGGCGGACTCAGGTGCTCGTGGATCTAAGACACAGATTCGTCAAGTGGCAGGTATGCGTGGGTTAATGGCTCGTCCAAGTGGGGACATTATCGAAACACCCATCACTGCTAATTTCAAAGAAGGACTCTCCGTCTTGGATTATTTTATTTCTACTCACGGAGCACGAAAAGGGCTTGCAGATACGGCTTTAAAGACAGCAGATTCCGGTTATCTGACTCGAAAATTGGTTGATGTCGCTCAAGATGTCATTATTAATGAAGAAGATTGTCAGACGGTAGATGGGATCGAGGTTTCCGCCATTATTATGGCAGATGGATCCGTTCGTTCTCGACTACGTGACCGTATCATGGGCCGTGTCACACTTCAGGATATTGTTGATCCCTACGATAAGAATAAAGTGTATGTAAAGTCGGGAGAGATCATCTCTGAAGACGCTGCTTTTGCTATAGAAACCAGCGGTATTGTCTCCGTGAATATTCGATCAGTGCTCACCTGCGAAGCCCGACGAGGAGTTTGTGTCAAATGCTATGGACTCAATCTCAGTACAAGTCGTATGGTTGATATTGGTGAGGCGGTCGGAGTCGTGGCTGCTCAAAGTATTGGAGAACCGGGTACTCAGTTGACGATGCGGACCTTCCACGTTGGAGGAGCTGCTAGCCGAACCAGCGAAAAGAGCACACATGAATCTCAAATTGCTGGCGTGATTAAATTTGAGGGATTAAAAGGCCGCTATGTCACCAATCGCTTCGACCAAGTGGTCTCTTTAACTCGAAATGGATACATCTTGTTGACCGATGCCAAAGGTCAAGAACGCGAACGGTATAAAATTACCTCAGGTGCGGTCCTAAAGGTTAAAGAGGGTGACAAAATTGATCCCAAGACAACCATTGCAGAATGGGATCCCTACAATGATCTTGTGCTCTCCGAAGAAAACGGCACAGTTTCCTTTGAAGAATTAGAACTCAATATTTCATATCAAGAAGAAAAAGACCCCATTTCAGGAAACTTCCGTAAAAAAGTTATCGATCCCACAGATGACAAGATTCATCCTCATATCAATATCAAGGGACCCGGTAATAAGATCCTGAAGCGCTACAATATTCCTACGGATGCTTACCTTGAAGTCGAAGACGGGCAAGTCGTCAAAGCGGGCGATGTTTTATCTAAAACACCTCGGCAACAAGCTAAGACTAGCGATATCACGGGTGGTTTGCCTCGTGTCACCGAGCTCTTCGAAGGTCGTAAATCAAAAGAACCTGCAATCATTACCGAAATCGCAGGCATCGTGAAGTTCGATAAGCGTATTCGAGGGAATCAGAAAGTCATTGTGGCCCCCGCCAACCATAAAGAGGGAGATAAAACCTTTGAGACCCTCATTCCTCGAGGAAAGCATATCTTGGTCCAAGATGGTGACGAAGTAAAGGCAGGAGACAAACTCACTGAGGGACCTATCTCTACACAGGATATTTTGAAGGTTCAAGGTGAAAAAGCTCTTTGCGCTTATTTAGTCAACGAAGTTCAAGAAGTTTATCGCGCTCAAGGTGTGACCATTAACGTTAAACATATCGAAGTTATTATTCGACAGATGATGCGTTGGGTCCAAATCGAAGAAGTAGGTGATACACCGCTCATTGCTGAAGAAAAAGTTGACAAGCATCGCTTCAAAGAGATTAATCTGGCAACTACCAAAGAACTCAATGAAGATGGATCGAGTAAAAAACCAGCAACCTGCACCCCACTATTATTAGGAATAACCAAAGCTTCACTTACCTCTGAAAGTTTTATTTCGGCAGCCTCTTTCCAAGAAACGACGCGTGTCTTGACTGAAGCCGCGATGGAAGGTCGAGTGGACTATCTTCGAGGTCTCAAAGAGAATGTTATTTTGGGTCGGCTCATACCAGCTGGAACAGGCATGACTGCGTATCGCAATCTTGAGATTGAAGAGGGACAGTATCCTGAGCCTCAAGTTGCGTCCAATTATACCGATGAGGAATTCGACGACGAGTACAGTATTATGGCGGCTCGTATCGAACAACTGGATGGTCTGACGCAAGTTGACGGCGAAGAGATTTAACTTGCTGGATCCGAATTAAAAAAGCCCCTTTAGGGGCTTTTTTAATTGAAAATCATAGGGAAGAATCACTGAACTCGCTAAACTTAAATTTATAACCTCCCACGAGTTTCATTATGCAAGTTTGGATTGATCGCTTTCATCGTTTCTATCATTGGTGTCTTAGTAAAGTTACATTTATAGACCGCTATGTACCGGAAAGTTGGCGTCTACCCTTCAAGCACGCCATTTTAGCTATTAGCTTCGCTATCCTATATTCCCTGACTCAGGTGAACTACTATACTTCGACAGCGATCATTCTCCCGGCTGATACGAAATCGGGAGGTATGCTGAGCAGTCTGGGTGGTGCTGCAGCCGCAGCATCGGCTTTGGGCATATCCGTCCCAGGGCAAGATAGCTCGGATAGTGCGTATGTGGATATCTTGAACAGTAGGCCTGTTCGCGAAGCCCTGCTCAATACAGTCTATGACTTCAAAGTTAAATATTTCTACTTCGACATGAATCATCCGCGTCAAGAAACTCTGTATAGCTATCTTAGGGCGTCCAATATGGATAACGCGGTTGCGGCTACTCGAACATTTATTTCGATCAATCGTGATTTGAAGACAAAGACCCTAACGCTTCAGGTTGAGACGCAGAGTCCTCAGCTAAGCCAACAGATTGCACGACGATTGGTTCAGTTGCTGAATGATTTCTTGCTCACCAAATCCCAAACTAAAGGAAGTGTTAAGGCTAGTTTTTCAGAGAAGCGTTTGCAAGAAGGTCGGGCCGAACTGGATCGAGCAGAAGCAAACTTTCGAAACTTCCTAACGGTAAATCGTAACTACGCTGTGAGTACAGATCCTGAAGTGCGACTCAAGGGTCTTCGACTCGAGAACGAACTCAAATTACAAACACAATTAGTGACGTCTCTCGCGCTTTCTCGGGAGGATGCGTTACTCCAAGAAAAAAATGATATGCCCATTTTGAATATTTTAGACGAGGGTAATCTGCCCATTAATAAATCTCGTCCCAAGCGAGCAATCAATGCTCTACTCATGGGCGTACTAAGTTTTCTTGCTACGCTAGGGTGGATGCGACGGGCAGAACTTAAGGCACTTCTCGTCAAGAGTCTAGGTGATTAGCCCGAACTCTTGACGAAATAAGTTATTCAGTTGCGGGAGGTAGAAGCGCCTTGCGTGAAAGTTTAATTTTTCCACTTTTTTCATCGATTCCAATGCACTTCACCATGATCTCCTGACCTTCACTGACTTCATCCGAAGGATGTTTAACTCGATGAGCCGCCATTTCACTTACATGAAGGAGTCCATCCAGACCTGGAAGGATGGTCACAAAGGCTCCAAATTCGACTACTTTGGCTACCTTACCCAAGTAGGATTTACCAACTTCGGCTGTTTGAATTAAATCCCCAATCATCTTTAACGCGGCTTGAAGTTTTTCTTGATTGGGTCCTGCGACTTGACAAAGTCCATTATCATCAATGTTGACTTCACATCCCGAGACTTCAATAATATTCCGAATAGTAGCTCCACCTTTACCAATCACGTCACGAATCTTATCTTTGGGTAATTGGAGGGAGGCCATTTGGGGAGCATTTTTGGCAAACGAGGATCTAGGAGCAGCTAAAACTGTAGCCATAGATTCCAAAAGTTCGAGTCGTCCTTTGCGAGCCTGCTCAAGCGCCCGAGTTAATACATCGGTGGTAATGCCTCCTACTTTAATATCCATTTGGAGAGCCGTGATGCCTTGAGTGGTACCCGCCACCTTGAAGTCCATATCTCCATAGTGATCTTCCTGGCCAGCAATATCGGTAAGAACTACAAATTGTCCTTCACCACTCACCAAACCCATGGCGACACCCGCTACGGGCGCTTTCAATTTGACTCCGGCATCCATCAGCGATAAACAACCTCCACAAATTGTTGCCATCGAAGAGGATCCGTTACTTTCTGTGATATCACTGACCACCCGAACGGTGTAGGGATTGTCTTTTGGGCTAGGCAGCATCGCAGCAAGAGCTCGCTCGGCTAACATGCCATGACCGATCTCTCGTCGACCTGGTCCTCGGTTGGGTTTACATTCACCGACGGAATAGCCTGGGAAATTATAGTGAAGAAAAAATGATTTTTTCATTTCTTCCTCAAGCCCTTCGATGATTTGGATATCGTCTTGAGTCCCTAATGTAGTGGTTACCAATGCTTGAGTTTCACCTCGGGTGAATAGGGCAGAACCATGGGCTCCAGGAAGAAGACCGATCTCAATATTCAGTGGGCGGATTTGGTCAAAACGACGCCCATCTAAACGCTCTCCTTTTTTAAGAATCACTTCTCTGAAAAGGGATTCCTTGAGATGGTCAAAGCAAGCTTTAACCTCTGTTTTCAATTCAGGTTGATCAACAGTGTGTACTTCCACAGCGGATGCCTTAAGTAGATCAATCGCCTTATAGCTTTCAAGTTTATTTCTTAAGGTGAGTGCTTTGAGTAAATCTTCTCGATAAGAAGTTGTAATGCTTTGAAGTAAGGCAGCATCTAATACTTTCTTTTCGACCTTAACTTTAGCTTTACCGACCTTGGCCCTGAAGTCCTCTTGAAACTTTGCTAGGGATTTAATGTGCGTGTGGCCAAAAACAAGCGCTTGAACCATATCCGCCTCATTCACTTCTTGAGCGCCGCACTCCACCATGACGATCGCTTCTTGGGTCCCGGCAATGAGCAGATCCAAATCGCTCTCTTTACGTTGTTGGGTCGTGGGGTTAATAATAAATTCACCCCGCACGCGACCAACCCGAACACCTCCCACGGGTTGATGAAAGGGAATTTCTGAAATGATTAGTGCAGCCGAAGCTCCCGTCATCGCCAAGGTTTCGGGAGCGTGAATACCATCGTAACTAATCACTTGTGCAGTCACCATGACTTCAGCGTTATACCCTTCCTCAAATAGAGGGCGAAGTGGACGGTCAATGAGACGAGATGTAAGGGTTTCTTTTGTGGTGGCTTTACCTTCGCGCTTAAACCAGCCTCCCGGTATCTTACCAGCAGCAAAAACCGCTTCACGATAATCCACTGAGAGAGGAAAATAGTCTAATTCCTGACGCGGGACAGCATGACAAACAGCCACCAAGACCATGGTGTCTCCCTGGCGAATAACAACTGAGCCAGCAGCCTGTTTGGCAATTCGACCAGTTTCGATAGTGATTTGAGTTCCCTCGTCCAATTTGATGGATTGCTGAACAGGTTGAAAAGAGA
>CAWULW010000008.1:0-10880 GCA_963923615.1 uncultured Holophagaceae bacterium | reverse complement strand
TGGAAGTATTTGGGCAGAAGCACTTCCTTCAGTGGTTCACGATCTCGCCGAAAAGCTGACGCAGGGCCTGATGATTGCCATTGACTACGGGGAATCCGCCGATCGGCTACTCGCCAAAGGTGCTGATCTTCGTCGCTATCGTCATCATCGCGTCGACGGAAAATGGTGGGAAGAGGTTGGACAATGCGATCTCACAGCGGATGTGGATTTCACCCGACTGCAAGCTTGCTGGGAGCAAGAAGGCTTCCACACGTTGAGTCATCAGCCTCTGTCGCACTGGATTCGACGTCATGCCCTATTGGAAACCTGGGAAGCTAGTTGGGACGCGTTACCAAGTGAACAAAAAATGAGGCGGGTGAACAATGTACTTCAACTGACGCTACCCGGACTGTTAGGTGAGCGTTTTAGGGTCCTTGAGGCTCAACGGTAAATGTCGGCAACGATCTTTGTCGGTGGCCACGAAAGGGATTGATTTAACACGGGGTGAGGCATAGACTTTGCCCTGAGGTGTGTGTATGAATAAATCTCGTCTATTCGCTGGATTCGTGGCTCTAGGGTTAGGGTTAGGAGCCCAAGAACGTCCATTGGCACTCACCAACGCCCACATTATTCCGATTGAAGGGGTGGAACTCACCAAAGGAACATTGCTCATCAAGGAAGGCAAGATTGTAGCTGTGGGCACTGATATTGCGATCCCTGCGGGAGCAGAGGTCAAAGACATGAAGGGTCAAGTGATCATGCCTGGGATTGTGGATAGTCATTCCCATATTGGGTCCGGTGAGGGAGCCGATAGTACTGCACCAATTCAACCTGAAATTCGTATCTCAGATTCCATCAATGTAGAAAATACCTCAGTGCGTCGAGCTCAGGCAGGCGGCCTGACGACCGTGAACGTCATGCCGGGATCAGGTCATCTTCTCTCGGGGCAAACGGTCTATTTAAAATTACGTTCGGGTCATACGATTGACCAACTCGCGGTGGAAAAAACAGGCAACGGATACTTGGGGGGTATGAAGATGGCCAACGGAACGAATTCGCGTCGTACCTCAGGCTCATTCCCTGGCACTCGGGCTAAAAGTGCCTCGTTAGTTCGGGAGCAATTTATTAAAGCGCAAGCTTATCAATCCAAAATCAAAGCGGCGGCGGGTGATCCCAATAAGATGCCTGCCCGTGATCTAGGTATGGAAGCCCTCGTGGAAGTTCTTGAGGGTAAGCGAACGGTTCACCATCATACCCATCGTCATGATGATATTGTTACGGTTCTGCGCCTTCAAAAAGAATTTGGTTTCAAAGTGGTGTTACATCATGTCTCAGAAGCCTGGGCCGTGGCAGATCAAATCAAAGCGGGCGGCAAAAATGTTTTGGGCGCTAGTGTGATTGTGGTCGATAGCCCTGGAGGCAAACTGGAAACCAAAGAGGTTCGATTTTCGAATGGCGCCACTCTTGAGAAAGCAGGAGTCCTGACGGGATTCCACACAGATGATCCCATCACCGATTCACGGTGGTTTCTACGCTCCGGCGCTCTCGCCGTTCGCTATGGGATGAGTCGTCCTGAAGCGCTAAGGGCGATGACTCTGAATAATGCCAAACTTCTAGGCCTCGATCGACGCGTGGGTAGTTTGGTGATGGGCAAAGATGCAGACTTTATCGTTCTATCGGGGGATCCCTTTAGTGTTTACTCCAAAGTCCAGGAGACGTGGGTCGAAGGGCGACGGGTATTCAATCGTCTCGACGCAGCAGATCGTAAATTTGCCACCGGAGGAGTAGGAGCGGCCGTAGATACGGCTAATCACGATGATTTACTTGAAGATGAAAGTGAGGATCTCTAATGCGACACCTCGTTCTCATTCTATGTTCTTTCATTCTGACGGCTCAGGATATTGCGGTACGGGCCGACAAACTCTATCCCGTTTCAGGTCACTCTATTGATGATGGGATTGTGATCATTCAAAAAGGAAAAATTACTGCGGTGGGCAAAGCTGCGGACATCAAGGTACCCGAGGGAATGACCATCCTTCATCATGCCGTGGTTGTCCCAGGACTCATTGACGGTCATTCTACCGTGGGGTTTTCCGGCCTCCTCAATCAACCCCATGACCAAGATCAGGTGGAACGGTCAGCTCCGATACAACCCGAACTTCGGGCCATTGACGCCTATAATCCTAAGGATCCCTTGGTACGCTTTCTGGCCAACCGAGGCATTACCACGGTTCACACGGGTCATGGTCCCGGTGCGCTCATCAGCGGTCAAACACTCATCGCCAAAACCTATGGCCATACGATTGATGAGACCGTGGTGGTTCCTGAAGCTATGATTGCGGCGACGTTAGGAGATGCCGTTCGCAATACCGAAGGAAGAGCTCCGGGAACACGATCGAAGGCCATGGCGATGCTTCGCTCAGAACTTCTGTCTGCCCAAGCTTTTATGAAAAAGAACAGCACGGTAAAGCCCGGACAAGAACCTGATCGAAATCTTCGCATGGAGGCCTTAGCTCAAGTCCTCAAGCGGGAGCGTCCTCTTTTAATCACCGCTCAGAAGTCGATAGATATTATGGGAGCGTTGCGTTTGGCCAAAGAATTTAACATCCCAGTGATTCTCGACGGTGCAGCGGATGCTCACTTGTTAATTCCTGAAATTAAAGCAGCAGGGGTCTCGATTCTGATCCATCCCCTGATGACCTACCCCCGGGGCGATATGGAAAATCTCAATTTAGAAACGCCTGCATTACTCCGACAAGCCGGGATTCCTTTTGCATTTCAAAGTGGCTTTGAGGCCTATGTGCCCAAGACTCGTGTGGTGCTTTGGGAAGCCGCCATGGCAGCAGGTAATGGGCTTTCCTTCGAGGACACGCTCTACGCGGTGACGCTCGGAACCGCTCGTCTCCTAGGAATCGAAGGACGGGTGGGAAGTCTAGATGTGGGTAAGGATGGTGACTTGGCCTGCTTTACCGGAGATCCTTTTGAGTGGACGACGCGTTGCTCGGGAACCCTCATCCATGGTCGACTCATTAGCGAAGGTGAGACCACTCAAGATTAAATTGGATAAGTGTAAGCAGGCGTCACGACTTACATTGGTTCCACCAGTGAACACCTTGGTCAATATCCTTTTGGATTTGAACTTGGAGTTCATCTTTTGAATTAAATTTTTGTTCGCCGCGTAGGCGATGATAAAAATCAATATGCAAGGGGGTCTTATACCAATCCCCGGAGGCGTGAGGACAATGGGTTTCGACCGCCAGACTTCCTCCGTGGAACGTTGGTTGTGTTCCGATGTTCGTTAATCCTAGTTGCTCCCCTGACCAAAGATGAGACGATACCCCCGTAATATAAACACCGGATAGGGGGAGTAGTTGCTCATCGGTTTGAAGATTAGCCGTGGGAAATCCAAGGTGCCGACCCCGTCCTACTCCGCGGATGACGGTCCCAGAGAGTCGATAGGGGCGGCCCAGTAATGGAGTAGCCTCGATTACGTTTCCTTCCTTCAGCAAAGCCCGAATGCGCGAGGAGGAAACTGGTTCACGACCAACTTGAAGTAAAGGATAGGTGATGACACGGACCCCATGGGTTTGCCCCCAGGTCTTCATAAATTCAGAGGTGCCTTCCCGTCGATGCCCAAAACGAAACCCCTCCCCTACATGAATGCTTTCAGGTAGCACAGCCGATACAAGCGCCTCCATGAAACGGTCTGGGGGCATCTCTGCAATAGATGGAGTGAATGCAAGGGCCCAACCAACATCAATACCTAACCGATCTAACATCATCAATTTTTCATCAAGATTCATTAATAGAGAAATGGGCCGATGGGGAGCAAGAATAACACTAGGGTGGGGGTTAAAGGTCAACGCCACGCTTGGTAATCTGATCTCGGCCGCTTGACTAACCGTAGCAGCAATGATGTGTTGATGCCCCATGTGAAGACCATCAAAATTTCCAATGGTCAGTACAGAACCCTGCAGTAAGGGATGGCTAGGAAATCCTTGCGTCCAACGAATCAGGGTCATGACTGAGAAGGTACAGGCTTCCTTAAGCTTAAGAGAATGGATAAAACCAGTACGCCTATAATCATGGCTAGAGAAGTTAAGGTCAGCGCTTTATTTGAAATCCCCAAGGCGGTCTTAATAAAATCGGCGGTCAGCATTTTGACCCCGATCCAGACCAAGATGATCGCAAGCCCTTTACTAAGAAAGTGAAATCGTGCCATAGAATCCGCAATCAAGAAATAGAGCGCCCGCAGTCCTAGAAGCGCAAAGATATTGGAGGTATAGACAACAAACGGATTTTTAGAAATTGCTAGCACCGCTGGAATACTGTCAATTGCAAAAACTAAATCACAAAATTCAATGGTGGCAATCACAAGAAGCAAGGGAGTGAAAAGACGTCGGCCATTCTTGATGACGGTAAAATCTTTATGGCCGCCTTCCGGATCAAAGGGAATAACCCCGCTGAGCCAGCGTGAGACCTTTTGAAAGTTAGGACCGGGGTCACCTTCTTTTTTAAAGAGCATTTTGGCGCCTGTAAAAATTAAGAAACCACCAAAGATATAGAGCAGCCAATGAAAGCGGTTGAGAAGGCTCATCCCGCCGATAATCATTGCAGCGCGCATGACCAAGGCCCCGATAACACCCCAAAAGAGGACCCGGTGTCGATCTTTCATGTGCACATCAAATGCCGTGAAAATAAGTGCGAATACAAAGATATTGTCGACGCTGAGGCTTTTTTCAAGTAAGTAAGCGGTGAGAAACTCAAGTCCGTAGTCTCCGCCGTAATTTTTCCAAACAAATAGATTAAACATCAATGATAAAAGCACCCACACAATACTCCACCCAAGCGCTTCTTTAAAAGTGGGAATATGAGCTGTGCGGTTAAAAATCCCTAAATCTAATGCGAGCATAGCAAAGAGAAACACATGAAACACAATCCATACGGTGGGGCTAGCATACTGGGTCAGAGAGAAGAGAACGTTCATGTAGTGAAAACTCCTTTGGTCCATGTAGTGAAGTAATGCAATGATAGTGAGAAGCCTATGTCGTTACCGCGCTTTTTCCTTTCGGTCGTTCCCAAAGACCTCCGTGAAGGTGGTTTGGTCGCCCTACCCCCCGAAGCCGCACGGCATGCCCAAGTTTTACGACTCCGCTCGGGGGATGCGCTTGAATTGGCTTGGCATCCGGGAGAGGTTTGGGTTGGGGATGTAGTAAGTGCTCGAGGATCTGATTGGACTATCCGATTGGTGCGCTCGCTAGACGAAAACCGAGAGTGGCCCGTTCGAATCGAAGCGTGTATTCCCATTTTAGCACAACCAAGCCTCATCGACGATATGCTCCCAGGCTTAGTTGAGTTAGGCGTTCAGACTTTTCAGCCTATTGTGTTTGATCGTAGTGAGTACGATGCACATAAAATCCAAGGGCGGATGGAGCGTTGGCAACGTTTGTGTGAGCGCAGCGCCGAGCAAAGCCATCGCAGTCGTTTACCGGAACTCAGAGCTCCGGAAACCATCGACTATCTTTTACGCCATCCCATCTCCCAACGATGGGTCGCCTACGAAGCACAGCAGAGGCATGAGCCAAATCCCTTGCGATGCCAAGATTTTGTATTCACTAGCGGTCCAGAAGGTGGCTTTACCCCTCGCGAAATTTCTCAATTGTTGGAAGCGAATTGGCAACCCATTTCACTGGGAGGATCCATTCTGCGTGCTGTGACCGCACCCTGTGCACTTATGGGAGCGGCTGCCTTTCACTTATCCAATTTCAACCGATAGCGAAACGCTTCATAACTAGGCACCATAGGACAAATAGAAGGTGGGCGTTCAAAGAGTAATCGTCGGTTAATGGAAATACGATCATAGATCATATCTCTTAAAAATCTTGGGATCCATTGACCCAACATTGCCAACCCAGACCAGGGGAAGCCTATAACGGATAAGACCTTGAGTGCTGCATCGGATTTAACTAAGACTTCCTCGTGTTCTGTAATCAAAACAACCGATCGTGGTTCAGGATCAAGTTGGAATTCCTTCAAACGATATTGCCCATACTCTGAACTTGATGGACTAAAGACAAAAAGGGCTCCGGTCGGATCATGATCCATCGCAAAGACCACAGATCTGTGGCATAAACCGCACGTGCCGTCATAAATCAAGAGCATCGCCACAGATCAACCCCCAACGTGGGTGGCCTAGCATCCCCCTTATTTATGGAATGATAAGGCACACTAATAGTATGACGGATTCTCCCTTTCAACTTCCTACTGAGTTCATTGATCAGGTGGAGTCCCTGCGCTGTGCTCTGCCGATTTGGAAACAATCGGATGTGTTGGCGGTAGATCTCGAAAATTCACTGACGGGCATGCATCATTGCAATTTAGCCTTACTCCAAATTGCGACCCACAATCAAGTTTGGCTCGTGGATAGTCTTACCCTAGCCGACCATCTCCCCGAGACGCTCGAAGCTATTCGCCACATTCCTTGGATTTGTCACGATTTCTCCAATGATGGAATTGTTCTTAAGCGTTTGTATGACTTTGTTCCGGATTCAGTCTTTGATACGATGCTGTTAGCCAAAGCACTAGGTTACCCACAGCCAGGATTGAAGGCTGTCGCCAAAATTAAACTCGGTATTGAAGTGGATAAAGAAGAACAAGATAGCAATTGGGTTCTTCGGCCACTTCGCGAGAGCCAGCTTCGTTACGCTGCTCAGGATGCTGCACTGTTATTACCCCTTTTGCGACGCCTCGCAGATGAAGTCGAGGAACGAAAAGAGGAGCCTGATGTTCAAGCGCGCGTGGCACAGCTTCCACAGGAAATGGAGGCTTTATTTAAAAGAATCCGAGCGTATCAACGTCCCGTGACTGAACCCGTCGTAGAAAAAGCTGCCTACTGGGGAGAAGAAGCCGAGGCTATTGCGAGAAAATTTTGTGAACTGAGAGTTCGTTGGGGGAATAACGGAGATGTAGGCGCCATCATGGAGATGGGCAATCGATGGATTCTTCAGTGCGCAGAGCAGATCCCAGTCAGACGCGATCAGTTTGACAAAACGATTCGGAATCCACGATTTCTGAGAGCTCATGGGGATGAGTTATGGTCCGTGATCGAACCCTATGCCGAACAAAAGCGTTCGAAATTGGATGAAGATCTTTTGTGGACGAATTCCTAAAGAGTTAGCGTGGACTCCCGGATACATCCAGATACGGGGCTAAAAATTTTCCTGTGACGGATCGTTTATGTTTGGCGACATGCCGAGGGGTTCCTTCAGCTACCACTCGACCCCCCCCGTCACCGCCCTCGGGACCCATATCAATGATCCAGTCGGCTGTTTTAATCACATCCAAATTGTGCTCAATCACCACCACTGTATTCCCGTTCTCTACCAGTTGATTGATCACATCAAGTAATTTCTGGATGTCTTTCAGATGAAGTCCCGTTGTCGGCTCATCCAAGACATAAAGGGTTCGACCCGTCGACCGCTTCGACAACTCCTTGGCTAATTTAATCCTTTGAGCTTCTCCACCACTGAGCGTCGTAGCGGATTGACCGAGTCGGATATATCCTAATCCGACCTCCATCAAAGTGTGAAGTTTATTTTGTAATACGGGAATGTGTTGCAGATGGCTTAATGCTTCTTCAACCGTCATATCTAAAAGGTCAGAAATACTTTTACCCTTAAATAAAATATCTAGGGTTTCACGATTGTAGCGCTTGCCCTTACATTGTTCACATGTGACATAAACATCGGGTAAAAAATGCATCTCGATACGTAGGACACCATCTCCTTCACACTTGTCGCATCGGCCTCCCTTCACATTGAAACTAAATCTTCCCGCGGTGTACCCTCGAGACTTACTTTCTGGAATTTGGGCAAACAAGTCTCGAAGTGGGGTAAAGAGTCCGGTATACGTTGCGGGGTTTGACCGAGGCGTTCGTCCAATGGGTGCTTGATCAATGTTAATAATTTTATCGATCGCTTCGAGGCCTTCAATTTTTTTATGTTGGCCCACGACATAAGCGCTTTGGTGAAGCCGATTCGCAATTGCTTTATGGAGAATTTCATTCACGAGGGTTGATTTACCTGACCCACTAACCCCTGTCACACAAGTAAGGACACCCAAGGGAAACGAAACATCAATATTTTTTAAATTATTTTCCGTTGCGCCCATGATGGTGATGTGACCTCGAGTTTGTGCTCTCGTTTTTGGAGGTACCTCAATACGCTCACGTCCTGAGAGAAAATGGCCGGTAATTGATCGCGCGGATCGTGCGACTTGATTGGGCGTACCTTGTGCAACGATCCTTCCCCCGTGTTCACCCGCTCCAGGACCCATATCAATCACATGATCGGCAGCCAGGATAGTTTCTAAATCATGCTCGACTACCAATACGGAATTACCGAGATCGCGCATGTCTTTAAGGGTGTTGAGTAATTTGTGATTATCTCGTTGATGAAGGCCAATAGAAGGTTCATCCAATACATACAAGACACCCATGAGTTTGGAACCGATTTGCGAAGCCAAGCGAATGCGTTGACCCTCACCTCCGGACAAAGTAGCTGCGCTGCGATTCAGGGTCAAATAATTCAGCCCTACATCATCCAAAAAACCGAGTCGTTCGCGAATTTCTTTCAAGAGTTTTTCAGCAATGATCTTATCTTTACCGGTCAAATGAAGCTGTTCAAACCATAACCGAGCCTCCCGAACGCTGAGGGATGTCACCTGTGAGATATGTTTTCCGGCGACATAAACCGAAAGACTTTCGGGCTTGAGTCGCTGACCCTGACATACTTCACAGGGAATGGTGCGCATAAAACTCTCTAATTCTTCTTTGAAATCTTCATTTTGAGTTTCGGTATATTTTTGATTCAGTCGCTCAATAATGCCGTCGAAGTTGTAACGTATGGTTGGATTTCCGCCATGTAAGAGCATAGACCGAACGGTCTTGGGGAGCTGAGCCCAAGGGGTATCAAGGGAGAATAGAAGTTTTTTGCTCAGCTGTTTAAGAAAACTATATCGCCAGCTATCGTCGTTTAAGGTCTTCCAGCCTGGTGCTTGAATAGCGCCTTGGTTAATGCTGAGAGCGGGGTTCGGAATAATTAACTCTTCGGCAAACTGCTGCTTAAACCCAAGACCATCACACTCCGGGCAAGCACCAAAAGGTGAATTAAAAGAAAAAGAGCGGGGTTCCAGATCCGGTAATCCGAGCCCAAACCGATCACATCTTTCGTTATTACAAACTAATTTTCGCGACAGGAGTTGTTCTTCACCCTCAATATCTAAGAGTGCGTTGCCCTCGGCCACATTACAGGCCATTTCAAGACTATCCGCTAAGCGCGTGGCGACATCGTCCGTAATCTTAAGTCGGTCAATCACCACTTCAATCGTGTGTTTTTTTTGTTTGTTTAATTCAGGAATTTCTTCGGATAAATCGATCATTACGCCATTGATTCGGGCTCGAATAAACCCCCGAGCCATAAAATCTTGGAGCATTTTTTTATATTCGCCCTTTCGTCCACGAACGACAGGAGCCAGGATTTGTAATTTTGTCCCTTTGGGTTTTTTGAGAATTTGATCTGCCATTTCTTGAATCGTTTGATGAGTAATGGCTTTTCGGCAGGAAACACAAATAGGCTTCCCGGTTCGCGCAAAAAGCAAGCGAAGATAATCATAAATTTCTGTGACCGTGGCTACTGTCGATCGAGGATTACGCCCTGTTGTTTTTTGTTCAATCGAAATAGCCGGCGAGAGTCCCTCGATCGAATCTACCTCGGGCTTTTCCATTTGATCGAGAAATTGACGTGCGTAAGCTGAAAGACTCTCCACATAACGCCGTTGACCCTCGGCATACAAAGTATCGAATGCCAAACTACTTTTACCCGAGCCCGATAGACCCGTGATCACCACTAACTGATTGCGAGGAATATCGACATCAATATTTTTAAGATTGTGCTCCCGTGCACCTTTGATTTGTATGGCGTCCATGAAAAGGCTCCGAACCGTTTATTATCCCACGCAGATTGCATCTCTTAAACTTCGAATGTCCTAGAGACTAGGCTCAACGGATTATAAATTTATTAATTCTAGTGGTGGGGCTAATTCACCTAAAAACTTAGACGCTAATTCATGAAGTTTTGAACTTTCATCGGTCACCAAAAGGCGCAATGATGTGTGATTTGGGAGAGAGCTGGTTGGGACAGGATCGCGAAGTATTCGTTGCACTTGTTGTGCAAGCGGTGTCCCGCTTTCGATCCACGTTAGATCAGGTCTCAGGCGCTGAAATACGGGAAGCAGCACGGGGAAGTGCGTACAGCCTAGAATGACTGTCCTTGCTGAACTAGGTATATCTGAAAGGTAGCGGCGACAAATGTCCTCTGTGACGGGATCGTCCCACCAGCCTTCTTCCACCAGTGAAACAAGGAGTGGTGCGGCGATACTATGGACAGATACCGCAGCATCCATTCTCTTAAGTGTTTGAGGGTACACATCGCTCATCACGGTGGCCCTCGTTGCGAGGACCGCAACCGAACGACTATGTTCTAGCGCTGCCTGCGCTCCTGCCTCAATGACGCCAATGACAGGGGTCTTGGATTGGTGCTGTAGTGTTTCGAGTCCATAGGCTGAAGCTGTATTGCACGCTAGGATAAGAAGCTTGGGTTGATAGACGCTCAACTTTTCAGCTGCCTGCATCGCGTAGCGCTGGATGGTACTCGCGCTCTTGGTCCCGTAGGGAACCCGAGCAGTATCCCCAAGATAGATGATAGTTTCTTTTGGCATCTGTTGGCGGAGAGCCCGAACAACCGTTAGACCGCCTATACCACTATCGAAGACTGCGATGGGAGATAACATTGTTATTAGTCTGTCTCTTATACACATCTCCGAGCCCACGAGACGTAGAGGAA
>CAWULW010000007.1:0-11421 GCA_963923615.1 uncultured Holophagaceae bacterium | reverse complement strand
AAGAGACAGATCATGTTTCCCTTGAGTTTATTCAATCTCCTTTTGACCGCTTGGTGGATGACGAGGTAATTTCGGTGGCAATCTTAGTCAAAAAAATACAGCTTTCTTGGTGGGATCGCCTTTATTTTCCATCAGTCCTAAAGGGCATGTGGGTTACCTGGAGTCATTTTATTCGCCAAATCTTAACTCCAAGTTCCAAACGGTTCACTATTCAATATCCTGAAATGAAAAAACAGATGCCGGATGGATACCGAGGCCTTCATGAATTAAAACAGTTTGAAGATGGGTCGATTAAATGCGTAGCTTGTTTTATGTGTCAAGAAGCGTGTCCTGCGCGATGTATCAGCATCGAAGCCGAAGAATTTAGCGATTTGAATCTTACCCAAGGTTTCGAAGAAAAGCGCCCCAAAATATTTAAGATAGATATGCTTCGTTGTATCTACTGTGGCATGTGTGAAGAGGCGTGTCCCAAAGATGCTATTTGGTTGCGAAAAGACTACGAGTTGGCTGCGTATGATCGACTCTCCCTGAACTATGGCAAGTGGGATTTGATGAATACCTACGCTGCGACCGATGGAAAACCGATTCAATCTATCGCCAATGAATTACCTCCCTCTCCCCCTCGTAATTTTGTTACGATGTAGCGATGTTTCTTGCCTTTGCTCTCTTGACTCTAGGTTCGGCTTTAGCGATGGCCTTTCAGAAAAATGTGATCGTTGCAGGTTTATTTTTAGTTGCAACCTTTATTGGAGTTGCAGGACTTTTTGTTTTACTCTCCAACCCTGTCTCGGCTGCCCTCCAGATCATTGTTTATGCCGGGGCTATATTGGTCCTGTTACTTTTTGTCATTATGATGCTCAATGCGCACGAGGAAGAACCACCACAGGAAGACCTTTACATTCAACGTTATCTAGGCCTTGGAGTTGGCGTATTGATGATTGGAGGTAGCTTTTGGTTTATTAAGGAATCGAAATTGCTACAAAGCCTCTCAGAAAGACCCGTGAATCAGGTTGCACCGGTGTCGCTCAATCACATCGGCACTGAGATGCTCAGCCATCATCTCGTTCCCTTTGAAATGATTGGACTCCTCTTATTGGTTTCCATGATTGGGGCCATCAGTTTGGTCAAGAAGCGCTTATGACCGAGCCTCTCTCTTTTTTTCAAGCCCTATGGATGGGCGGACTTCAAGGCTACCTGTGGGTTGGTTTTCTTTTATTCATTATTGGACTCATGACAGTGGTACTTCGTCGCTCTTTTCTTCTCCAATTTATGGGTATTGAACTCATGTTGAATGCCATCAATATTATTCTTTTAGCTTTTGGAAAATGGCATGGAGGCATCCCCACTGCTTCGACATTCTACCTATTTATTATTGGTGTTGCGGCGTGTGAGGCTGCGGTTGGTTTAGCCCTTATCGTTGAACTATATCGCCTTAAGAGTACGACCGATGCCGATCAGCATTCTGGGCTGCGACACTGATGAACAGCGCCATCTTGATTCCGCTAATTCCTTTCTTGGGATTTGCCCTCAATGGCTTAGTGGGCCATCGTCTCTCGCGAGCGCTCTCGAATTTTATTGCCTGTAGTGCTATTGCCTCATCTTTCGCCTTAAGTTTAGTTTGGTTTATTCGAGTCTTAGAGAATCCCCAACATCGATTCGATCTCATGATTGGTCAATGGATTGCGGTTGATTATCTTCAGATCCCATTCGCATTTGTCATCGATGCTCTCAGTAGCATCATGTTGCTTGTTATTACGGGTATTGGACTTTTAATTCATATTTATTCTATTGGCTACATGCATCATGAAAAAGCGACTGCTCGTTTTTTTGCCTATTTAAATCTTTTTGTTTTCTTTATGACTTTATTAGTCATGAGTTCAAGCCTTCCTTTACTCTTTGTGGGATGGGAGGGAGTAGGTCTTTGCTCCTACCTTCTCATAGGGTATTACTTCGAAACAGAGGAGGCACCTCGGGCTGGACTCAAAGCATTTCTTTATAACCGTGTGGGTGATGTCGGGGTCCTACTAGGGATGATGATCCTTTTTTTAGTCTTTAAAACTTTGACCATCAGCGATCTACTTCAACAAGTATCTCAACGTGGAGTTGAAAATTACTTTGGTTGGCTCACCTTTGCCACCCTCATGCTATTTCTTGGATGCACAGGTAAAAGTGCGCAAATTCCTCTATACCTCTGGCTTCCAGATGCCATGGCGGGTCCTACTCCTGTTTCGGCTTTGATTCATGCTGCCACCATGGTCACGAGTGGCATCTATCTTGTATGTCGCCTCGCCCCGCTCTTTGTTTTAGCTCCCCACACGCTTCATCTCATTGCTTGGATTGGGGTTCTGACAGCATTGTTCGCAGCCACGATGGCTCTTTTTCAGAAAGATATCAAAAAAGTGCTAGCTTACTCGACTGTGTCTCAATTGGGATTTATGTTTTTGGGTCTCGGAGTGACCGGCTTTTCAGCTGGCTTCTTCCACGTTTTTACTCACGCTTGGTTCAAAGCCTTACTCTTTTTGGGGGCAGGAAGTGTGATTGTCGCTCTTCACCATGAGCAGGATATTTTTAAAATGGGTGGGCTTCGTAAAAAATTACCTATCACGTTCTACACCATGCTGATCGGAGCCCTTTGTTTAATGGGTTTCCCGGGCACTAGCGGTTTTGCTAGTAAGGACGAAATTCTTTATTTAACCTATCTTCACAGTCCTATGCTATGGAGCCTTGGGGTCCTTGCGGCTGTTTGTACTGCTTTTTATACGACACGATTTATGGTTTTAGTATTTGCAGGTCAACCTCGTGATTTGAATATATTTGATCATGCTCATGAAAGTCCCTGGTGGATGACTATTCCCCTCATTCTCTTATCTCTGGGAGCCTTAGTAGCCGTTATGTTTGGATGGCCGGAGGCTTTTGGGGGTCACAATCGAATAGCCTCCTGGCTTCAATCGGCGATCCATTATGCTCAGAGCATTCAGCCCGAAGTCCATGAACTCCATATTGGTTTGGCATGGAAACTTGCCATAATAACCACGGTTGCGAGTTTATTGAGTGCCGGTTTAGCTTGGAAACTCTATGCAGAGGGTCTAGAGTGGGAACAAAAATTTGAAAAGAAATGTTTGCATACCTATCGCATTCTTCGAGAAAAATATTACGTTGACCAAGCCGTTCAGACTCTGATTATTAATCCTTTCTTCCGACTCGGCCAAGTATTTTGGAAATTAGGCGATGTCATTCTTATTGATGGCATCGGAGTCAATCTTCCCGGAGCGGTGACCCATGTCATGGGAGATCTGGGTTCCCATCTTCAAACCGGGCGCCTGAGAAACTACACTTTACTCTCCTTGTTGGGCCTGTTGGGTCTATTGGTGCTTCTCTGGTCGGGGAGGACCTAATGTTATCGTTCCTCTCGCAATCGCATTTCCCTCTGACGTGGTTGATGGCCATTCCGTTTATTGTTGGCTTACGACTGATCATCTTGCCTTCATACTCGTCGACCAACACAATGAAGTGGCTCGGTTTTGTGACTTCCATTCTTACTTTTGGCTATAGCCTTTTACTCATTCAGCCCATGCGAATGACAGGGTTGTTAACAGAAACTAGACCCTGGTTTTCCGTTTCAGGATTCTCGGCAAATTACACCCTAGTGCTAGATGGTTTAAATATTTGGTTAGTTCAACTCACGACGCTTTTAATTCCGTTAGCCCTTTTGGCCTCATGGAGAAATGTCAAAGAAAAAGAACCTGTCTTTTTCGGACTTTTCTTGATTTTAGAGTCCAGCATTCTCGGGGCACTCATGGCCCAAGATCTCTTATTGTTTTATATCTTTTGGGAAGTGATGTTGATCCCAATGTTTTTTCTTATCGGTGTGTGGGGAGGTCAAGAACGAAAATATGCAGCGAATAAATTTATCCTCTACACTCTTGCAGGTAGTTTAATCTGGCTCCTGGCATTAATTTACTTAGCCAACCTTTCGGGAGGGTTTGATCCTACCCTCATGTCCTTAGCGGCTCGAAGCCAATCTCTTTATCTGCAACAAGTTTTATTTCTTTCTTTTGTCATAGCCTTCGCTATCAAGGTTCCCCTTTTTCCATTCCATACTTGGCTCCCCGATGCACACGTTCAAGCTCCCACTGCAGGTTCTGCAGTGTTGGCGGGCATTCTTCTCAAACTAGGCGGCTATGGCTTACTTCGTTTTGCGATTCCTATGTTTCCTCACGTTGCACTTAGCATGAGCCATATGCTCAGCACCCTCTCGGTCGTTGCCATTCTTTATGGCGGCTGGGTTGCTTTTGTCCAAGAAGATATGAAAAAACTTGTGGCATATAGTTCGGTCTCTCACATGGGTTTTGTAGTGCTAGGCATCTTTAGCTTTACGCTTATCGGGCTTCAGGGTTCGATGTTGCAAATGCTTAACCATGGAGTCAGTACTAGTGCTCTATTTTTTCTCGTTGGTATGATCTATGATCGAGCCCATACCCGTCAGATTAGTGATTTTAGCGGTATCGCCCACCGACTTCCCATCCTGAGCACAGTATTCTTCCTTGTCATTCTGAGTAGCATTGGACTTCCCCTCACGAATGGATTTGTAGGCGAATTCCTGATCCTCAATGGGACATTTACCTCAACCCTCAAGGGAAATATTTTATTAGCGATCATCGCCTCGTTAGGTGTAGTTTTCAGCGCGGCTTATTTGCTTTGGATGTTCAGACGTATGTTTTGGGGCTCCTCCGATCGTCCGCTGTCTCCCGGAAATACGTATCTTATTCAGGATCTTAGCTGGCGAGAAAGTCTAGTCCTTCTCCCGCTCGTGATATTAATTTTTTGGATGGGCCTTCACCCTCAAACATTCATGGCTGAAAGTGAAATATGGATGAGGACTTTAGTGACTCAGGTCCTCGGCCCGATCACCGTGCCGACAGGGATGGCTCCATGACTCTAACCTATACTCAGTGGTCAGCCTTACTGCCCTTCCTCTTTCCTTTATTAGGTGCTTTGGTTATTCCGATCATGGTTTTAACACGTACCTTACGGAATGAAAAACTGGTCCGATGGAGCATTTGGTTGGTGACCCTTTGGGTCTTATATGCTGGGTTAAGATCTATTTTCCATCTGTGGGTGGGAGGACACCAGCCTGCTTTTGGCCCTTTGTTAGTTGATCGGTTAACTCAATTTGGCTCGTTGATCATTTTAGGTAGCGCCGGACTTTCTGTGCTTCAGTTATGGGATCACTTGCATCACGAGGGATGGTTCAAAGGAGAGACCCTAGCTCTTTTGTTATTTTCAATTGTCGGACTGATGAGTTTTATTGCCTCGACTCACTTACTAGTTTTATTCTTGGCGCTAGAACTTTTTAGTTTGCCTCTCTATGCCCTGACTGGTTCGATTCGCTTTCGTCCTGAAGGTGCCGAGGGTGGGCTCAAGTATTTTATTTCTGGTGCTGTTGCTTCCAGTTGCTTGTTGCTTGGCATCGTTCTTCTTTTCGGCTTTACCGGATCTTTATACCTCTCAGATATTTCCCAATTTGTAGGCCTCCATGGCTGGTCAGATCCTTTAATGTTGTTAGGCTTAGCACTGATGTTATACGGCATCTTATTTAAAATGAGTGCTGTACCGATGCATCAATGGACCCCGGATGTGTATCAAGCCGCCCCACACCCCATCTCTGGATTTATGAGCGTAGCGACCAAGACCGCTGCTTTTCTAGTCTTTATCCGAATTTTTATTTGGGGTTTTCTCAGTAACGTCCAAGCCTCCGCTTTAAATCTTCAGCCCTTCATCTCCACCGTGGCGGTTGCCACGCTCTTAGCAGGCAATCTCACCGCCCTAGTTCAACAGAATATTAAGCGCATGTTCGCTTATTCTTCCATTGCCCACGCTGGTTATCTTCTGCTCGCTTTTGTTTCGGGCACCGATCAGAGCCTTCAGTATGTTTTTTATTATTTGGTCATTTATGGGTTGACTAACGTAGGTTTATTCGGAATTCTAACGGCTTTTGGATGGGTAGGTACACAAACAGATTTCGATCATGCTCGAGGAAAAGGTTGGACTCGCCCTTTCTTGGGACTATCCTCCCTCATTCTTCTTTTGAGTCTCGCAGGCCTTCCTCCCTTTGCCGGTTTTTATGCAAAATATTTTATTTTCAGGGAATTAATTTCAAATGGACATATTATCCTAGCCGTGTTGGGAGTCTTGGGTAGTCTGATTGGCGTATATTTTTATCTTCGAATTCCCGTTGTTCTGTTTATGGATAAACCCTCACAAGGTCTCGAATATGCCCAAGATCACCACGGCGTAGCCCCCTACGTTTGGAGCAGCGTGTCCGTAGGAATCGCGGTGGTTGCGATTCTCGCTCTCAGTCTATGGCCTCAATGGTTACTCAATCATATTGTTATCCCAACCGTTGACCACCCATTTAGGCTCATTGAGCCTTTTATTACTGGAAATTAACGGTCTAGACCCTAGTGGGGTCATGAAGAATGTGGGAAAGTATTAGATTGCCCCCCCGTCTCCAGCTGGCTTTAAAAACCACGAATCTCCTTTTATTTAGAGGTCTTTGATGGATTTGAAATTTTCCCAATTCAACAGTCTTTCGAGAAAAAAGAAAGGTCTTGTCCTTGGCACTCTTATAGGCGTGATCCTCGTCATCTTTTATTTGTCCAATGGCGAGGACATGCCTAAATGGAGAACCGTCAAAATTGATCGTGGGCCAATTCGTCAGCGCATCACTTCCACGGGGACTTTATCTGGATTACTCCAAGTCAATATAGGCTCTCAAATATCCGGGATTGTTTCTAATCTTTACGTTGACTTTAATACTCCAGTTAAAAAAGGGCAAAAGTTAGCTGAAATTGATCCCACCACGTATGCTGCGCTAGTCAGTGACGCACAAGCAACGGTTCAAAAAACAACCCAAATTGCGAATGACGCAAGGCGTCAACTTGACCGACAAAAAAGGCTTTTTGAAGCTAAGCTCATTTCCGAAAAAGATCTCCAGGATGCTGAGTCAGCCAAGATCTCTGCAGAATCTAATCTCGTATCGGCCAAAGCTGCTTTAACTAGAGCCCAAGTGAATTTGGATTACTGCACAATCAAATCTCCATTAGATGGAGTGGTTATCAGTCGATTGGTAGATCGAGGACAAACCGTTGCAGCCAGTTTTAATACACCCAATATGTTTGTCATAGCTCAAGATTTAACTCGAATGAAGCTAGAAGCCAATATTGATGAAGCAGATATCGGGCAAGTCAAAGTAGACCAACAAGCCTTTTTTAGCGTGGATGCCTTTCCTGATACCCAGTTCACGGGACGAGTCATGTTGGTTCGAATCGACCCTCGTATTCAGCAAAACGTTGTGAACTATACCGTACAAATTGAAGTGGACAATAGCGAACTCAAGATTCGTCCTGGTATGACGGCCAATGTCACGATCTTCACGGCGAGTAAGGATTCTGTCCTACGTATTCCTTCCGCAGCGCTTCGCTTCAATCCAGTTACTTTTCTCCCTCCCAAAGCCCAAGAAGACTTCAATAAAAAATTACAAGAAGAACGCGCCAAAGCTCAAGAAGAGATGAAAAAAAGAATGACTCAGATGCCAGCACCTGCCCCCTCAGTCGTTCCCGAAACCCCTCCATCGAGTCCGAAAAAAAATGCCTCAACGACAGCGATACCAACCCCTACCCAAGATCCACAGAGCGGGACCTCGTCGATGAGTCGATGGGATGGATCTCGCGGACAGGGACGGAGGAACATGACTCCTGAACAGATCGAAGAATTTAAAAAACGTCGGGACGCGGGAGGGGATAACTTCGCTCGCCCACGATCCGAGGGTCGACGAAGGCCAGATCCAACTTCCCCCTCAGGCGACGGCACCTCTCGTCCTTCGACCAAGCCTCAATCCTCTCCAAATCAAAAACCCTCCACTACTCCTCCACCTTCGACCATGGCACCCATGCTTATGGGAGCCTCTGGAAAGGGGTTTGTAAATCGCCGGGAAGACCGTGTCTGGATTCTTGATGCTAAGGGCCAACTAAAGAGTGTGAAGATTAGTGTGGGCCTCAGCGATGGCCAATTTACAGAAATTACCTCAAGTGAGCTCAATGAAGGAGCCGAGGTGCTCGTGGGAGTTATTGAACCGGCAAAGAAGAGCGGATCGACCCCAACGACTACCCCTCCAATGGGTGGTGGGATGGGTCGAGGACGCTAAGCTGAAAAGGTTTCTGATATGAAGTATTTGGAATTTCTCAAACTAGCCCTCACGGCCATTCGCCGAAATAAAACTCGGTCGATGCTCACTATGCTTGGCATCATCATTGGTGTGGGTGCGGTGATCACCATGATTGGTATCGGCCAAGGATCTAAGCAAGCTTCGGAACAGTTGATTCGTTCAATGGGAACCAATCTTATTACCGTCATTCCAGGATCGATTCCTAAAGGGGCGTGGGGTCCAGTTGGGCAGGGAGCTGTCGAGACCCTAACCGAAGAGGACGCGTTGGCCTTGAAAGAAGAACTTCCGAATAGTGTTGCTTTTGCTACCCCCTATGTTCGTACAGCTAAACCTGCGGTTTATGGAGCTAATAACTGGCTTGTCGGCCGAGTGGAGGGCGCTAACGAACAGTTTTTGGATATCAAATCTTGGGGCCTCGATGCGGGAAGGTATTTCAATTCGCAGGAGGTTCGATCGTTAGCCAAAGTTTGTGTCATCGGAAAAACTGTTGAAGAGAATTTGTTTCCTGGTGGAGAGGACCCGGTTGGGAAAACTATCCGTGTTGGAACGATGCCCTTTGAGGTTATCGGTGTCTTATCACGAAAAGGAGCCGGATTTATGGGTGATCAAGATGATGTCATACATGCCCCTTACACGACCGTGATGAAAAAAGTTATGGGCCGTGACAAAATACAACAAATTTTAGTTTCTGCCATCTCTGAAAATCAAGTAGATTATGCAGAATCAGAAATTACAAGCCTGATCCGTCAGAGGCATCGCCTTCCCTCGAATGTCGATAATGATTTCTCGATCCGTAAACAAAACGATTGGTTAGCGGCATCGGCTCAGCAGAGTGCCATTATTACAACTCTACTCGCGGTCGCCGCCTCCATATCCCTTATTGTGGGAGGTATTGGAATTGGCAATATCATGTTGGTCAGTGTGACGGAACGCACTCGAGAAATTGGAATTCGTCGTGCGCTAGGCGCTACTCGACGTAGTGTCTTATGGCAGTTCTTAATTGAAGCCTCCGTTCTCTCTTCGCTAGGGGGTTTGGTGGGGATAGGCTTGGCTTTTTCTTTGATCGCACTGATGCAGGCGCTGAATGTTCAGGCGGTCATTGTGGGGTGGGCTGTCATTCTCGGTATTGGTTTTTCATCTGTCATCGGGCTGTCGGCAGGTTTTTTACCTGCACTCAAGGCGGCCAATCTTGATGTAATCGATGCCCTTCGGTATGAGTGATTCGACATCGTCCCCTTTTGAATCCCTTCGCTATCGACCCTACAGCTGGTTTTTGATTGGCGGGTTCACTCTATTTATTGCCAATCAAATACAAATGGTCGTTTTGGGTTGGCAAATTTATAGCCTGACTCAAAATCCCCTATCCTTGGGTTTGATTGGACTATCCGAGGCACTTCCGTTTTTGAGTTTGACCTTAGTGGGAGGGTATCTTGCGGATCGCTGGGATCGCAAGACCCAATGCCTCATTTCGCTAGTGCCCATTTTAGGAGGGGCCGTTTTACTCGTGGTGGATAATTGGACGTCTCCCACACAACACGTTTGGGTATTTTATTTGGCCCAAGCCCTGGGGGGTGTGGGTCGAGCCTTTTTCCGCCCGGCTTACCAAGCTCTTGCGGCTGATCTTGTTCCTAAAGAGAGTTATGTGAATGCCTCTACTATGCGCAGCAGCACCTTTCATATTTCCATGGTGATTGGACCTGTTTTAGGTGGATTTCTGATTCCCTTGGGTTATCGAGCTGCTTATGCTTCCGTAGGTCTCCTTGTGTTGTGCACCATGATTGCATACCTCAAAATACAGCCTCTTGTTCGTTTTAAACGAGAGGATTCCGATCAAACACGATTCTTCGATGGAGTTCGATTTGTCTTCACAGAAAAAATTGTTTTAGGTGCATTGACCCTCGATTTATTTGCAGTCCTTTTCGGAGGAGCAACCTCGTTATTACCTATTTTTGCTCGGGATATATTGCAAGTCGGCGAGAAAGGATTCGGCCTTTTACGTAGTGCTCCAGCCCTAGGTTCCATTATGATGTCTCTTTGGCTCACTTTTTATCCACCCGTTCGTCACATGGGACGGTGGCTGTTGACTTGCGTCTTTATTTTTGGACTTGGGTGGATTGCGTTTGCCCTCTCTCAGTCTTTTATCTTGAGTCTGATGATCTTGGTCATCTGTGGGGCTGCGGATAATGTCAGCGTCATCATGAGATCGGCCTTAGTGCAAACACAAACCCCTAGACACCTTATGGGACGCGTGGGGGCGGTCAATTCTTTTTTTATTGGTAGCAGTAATGAAATCGGAGCCTTTGAAAGCGGTATGGCTGCAAAATTGATCGGTGTAGTGCCCAGCGTGGTATTCGGAGGTCTGATGACCTTAACTACGGTAGGGACCGTGGCCTGGAAAATTCCTGCCCTACGAAAATTAGATCGATTAGAGGACGCTCAGAGCTAAGTCATAGTTGGGTTCGTTGGCAATTTCGCCGACCAATTCTCGATGAATAATATTTCCTTGTTCATCTAATACAAGAATGGCTCGAGCGGCTAGGTCCTTCAATTTACCCGTGACTAAGCGCACCCCTAATTGGTCTAGGGCATGAGGATCTCGAAATGTGGATACCGTCATGATCTGCTCGATACCTTCGGATCCACAAAACCGCTTTTGTGCAAACGGAAGATCTGCACTCACACACACGATGACTGTATTTGGAATCGACGCAGCTTTTTCGTTAAAGGTTTTAACTGATTTACTACATGTCGGCGTATCAATGCTTGGAAAGATATTTAAGATGACTTTCTTACCTTTGAATTCGTTGAGATTCAGTTCAGTTAAATCGTTCTTAATTAAGAGCAAAGTAGGGCACGGTGCACCGACTTTTGGTAATTCCCCACTTGTCTGAACAGGATTGCCACCAAGCGTAACTTGAGCCATACATTCTCCCTAAGAATCTTTAGTTTCTCATGGGCAGAAGGGAAATGAAATCTATCGAGGTAATTTGGTCAAGGCAGCTTTGATAGCTCGTGTAATTTGCTCATCTGCTTCATCGGGATTCTGGATATTGGATAAGGCATTTGCCACGACGGCCTCCCAAAGGGGTTGGCTTGTTTTGCCATCCATCATTTCAATCGTGATGGAACCTTCTTCATAGGTTTCACGACGACTAGTGGAGATACTCGCTCCCAATCCTGGGCCTGGCCAGCCC
>CAWULW010000006.1:0-11735 GCA_963923615.1 uncultured Holophagaceae bacterium | reverse complement strand
GATTCCTCTACGTCTCGTGGGCTCGGAGATGTGTATAAGAGACAGCCATTGGTTGGAAGAGGTTTGGTAGGTGCTGGGCAATAAGCCTGTCACAAACCGTGCGAGGCTCACGATGCGCTCCGAACGCATAGGGTTACGCTTATAGGGCATGGCGCTGGAGCCTATTTGATCCTTACTAAAGGGCTCTTCAATTTCACGCATATGCTGGAGCAGCCGCACGTCATTCGCAAATTTACTCGCACTGCTGGCGATGCCACACAACACATGCCCAATTCGGTCTTCAAGTTTTCGCGTGGAGGTTTGACCACTCACGGTAATCGAGGGTACACCGAGTCGTTGTGAGAAAAGATTTTCTAGTTCTTGTGCTTTTCCTTTGTCCCCACGAAACAACTCTACAAAACTTGCCTGAGTGCCTGTGGCTCCTTTGAGACCTCGGAGAGGAAGCGTTTCTAAAAGATGATCCAAATCATGCAAATCAAAAATTAAGTCTTGTGCCCACAGGGTGGCGCGCTTACCAACTGTGGTCGGTTGCGCAGGTTGAAAGTGCGTATACCCCAAGGTAGGTAAGTTCGCATTTCTTAGGATGAAAGCCTGGAGAGCTGCGCTAACTCCTAGCAATCGTTGACGGAGGAGTGATAGGGCTTCGCGTGCAATCAGCGTGTCGCCATTGTCGGTCACAAAACAACTCGTCGCCCCTAAATGAATGATGCCACGGGCTTCGGGGATCTGTTCGCCCCAAGCGTGAATAGCCGCCATGACATCATGCCTTAATTTCTTTTCATACCCGGCCATCAAAGAGAGGTCAACTTGATCCTGTGTAGCTCGCATAGAGGCAAGTTGTTGAGGGGTGATAGGCAGACCCATTTCGGCTTCACATTCGGCCAACAATACCCAAAGGTGCCGCCAGGTTTTTTGCCTGTAAAGTGTTGAAAATAGGGTACTCATGTAGGGGCTGGCATACCGAGTAGCTAGGGGGTTTTCCACCCCAGAAAGGGGGCTGTCGTGAGCATCGGGAAGAAAGGGCATACTTCTATTATGAGGTGAGTCTCGGCCATCTCCAACTCAAACTCTTACGAAAGGTTTCGTAGATATACTACGAAATACTTCGTAACACAAACTGTTCCACATAGAACATCCGTTTACACTCCCCAAGGAGAGCTTGATGTACGAATCCATCCGCCAACACGATCTTGAAATATTCCAAACTCTCGAGAAAGAGATTGCCCGGCAGGACGAACATCTAGAGATGATTGCGTCCGAAAACTATGCATCTAGAGCGATTTTGCAGGCCATGGGGTCCCATTTCACCAATAAATATGCGGAAGGTTACCCTGGTCGCCGGTACTACGGGGGTTGTGATTGGGTTGACGAGATGGAGAAATTAGCCATAGACCGCGCCAAACGCCTCTATGGAGCCGAGCATGCTAATGTCCAGCCTCATAGCGGAGCTCAGGCCAATATGGCCGTTTATTTAAGCGTTCTTAAGCCCGGGGATATCCTTTTAGGTCTTGATTTAGCCCATGGAGGTCATCTAACTCATGGGCATCCCCTGAATAGTAGTGGAATGCTCTATGATTTCAAAAGTTACCACGTTCGCAAAGACAATGAACTCTTGGACATGGATGAGGTACGGTCCCTTGCTCACCAGCACCGACCCAAGATGATCGTCGCGGGAGCAAGCGCTTACTCAAGACACTGGGATTTTAAGCTTTTTAGAGAGATTGCCAATGAAGTAGGGGCGCTCTTGATGGTTGACATGGCCCACATTGCTGGATTAGTTGCCTCCGGCCACCACCCATCCCCAGTACCCTATGCCGATTTTGTTACCACTACGACACATAAAACTCTCCGTGGGCCTAGGGGTGGCCTGGTCCTATGCAAAGAGATCCATGCCAAGGCCCTAGACCGAAGCTTGTTCCCCGGAGTCCAAGGGGGGCCTTTAATGCACATGGTGGCAGCCAAGGCCATTGCCTTTAAAGAAGCTCTGGACCCTGCCTTTAGGCTTTATAGTGGCAGGGTGATCGAGAATGCCAGGGCTCTTGCCACCAGCCTCCAAGATCGCGGGTGGCGTATCGTCAGTGGAGGAACTGATAACCACTTGATGCTAGTAGATGTCTTTTCAAGGGGTGTCCTAGGTTCTACAGCTGAAAAGGCTCTCGATAGGGCAGGGATTACCATCAATAAGAATGGCATCCCTTTCGACCCCAACCCGCCGCTCAAGCCCAGCGGTATCCGCCTAGGGACCCCGGCTATCACGACTCGGGGGATGGGTAGGGCAGAAATGGTCCAAATTGCTGAGTGGATCCACCAAGTCTTATTACATCCCAATAGTGAGGACAGGCTCCGCCAAGTACGTTCCGAAGTGGTAGCCTTAACTCAAAAGTTTCCTATCCCTCAATAAACCGGTTGTTCCACATGGAACTTCCAAGACCCTAGGGTGATAAGCGAACTGTAGGGGGCTAGGTTTCTTCGATACCGAGAGGGGTGCCTGTCGAGGTGGTTTCAATATTAAGGTCGTCCTCTTCGTCTGATTCGTCAAGCGCATGAGCCGAGGCATCGACCTTCGCCATGGCGACAACTTTGTCGGTCTCCGAGGCAACATTGTGAACACGAACACCTTGAGTATTGCGTCCTGTCCGACGGATATCTTCCACACCAAAACGAATGGCCATGCCCTCTTGGGTGATTAAGAGGCACCCTTCGCCGGGTAGCACGAGCTTAAACCCTACGACCGATGAGCCATTTTTCTTAGGGTTTAATTTGATGTTGATGACCCCAGATCCTCCTCGGTGAATCAAGCTGTAGTCTTGTAGCAAACTTGATTTACCATAGCCACGGTCGGTGATCGTCAAGAGGAGACCGTGTTTAGCTGTGCTTTCATCAGCCTCCTTGCCTTCGGGTAAATCTGGAAGCGCATTGGCCACTTCCATGTCGACCACATAATCCCCTTTGGCCACCTTGATGCCTCGAACCCCCATGGAGGGTCTACCGGTGGGGCGGACTTCCTCTTCGCTAAAGCGGGTGGCTTTACCATGCGCCGTCCCAAGCACGATTTGTTGTTTACCATTTGAAACGCGAACGGCGACAAGTCGGTCGCCCTCCTCGATGGTCAGAGCGATGAGCCCGTTGCTTCGGATGTTGGCATAGGCGCTTAGGGTTGTCTTCTTCACGGTTCCATTGGCCGTCGCGAAGACCAGATTCATACCCTCAGAGAATTCTTTGATGGGCATCAGTGTGACAACATTCTCACCTTCTTTAAGTGAGATGAGATTTTTGAAATGTTTACCTCGAGTATTAGCCGCAGCTTCTGGAATCTCGTAAACCTTTAGCGCATACACATACCCTCGGTCCGTGAAGGCCATCAGGGTGTCGTGAGCTTTCGTGATAAAGAGTTGCGCAACAAAATCTTCATCCTTGGTTTTCATCCCAATTTTACCTTTTCCGCCACGTCGTTGGCGTCTGTAATTATTGAGATCAGTACGCTTAATGTAACCTGTTTGTGAAACTGTGACCACCATAGGATCGTCAGGAATCACATCTTCCATCCGAATGTCACCGGTGTCATGAGTGATTTCCGTTCGACGTGGATCCGCAAACATTTTGGAGACTTCTGATAGTTCTGTTTTGATGACGCCGAGTAGTTTTTTTTCATTCGCCAAAATAGATTTTAATTCTTCGATGGTCTTCTCGACCTCCAGACGCTCATCCACAATTTTTTGTCGCTCTAATCCTGTGAGCCGCTGGAGCCGCATATCTAAAATGGCTTGAGCTTGTTTGTCGCTTAGCTGCAAGGCAGGGTTCGTTTTAATATCGGCAGCGCTCGCAAAACGCCCTTCCATCAAAGCGGCCTTGGCGTCTTCACCCGTTTTGGAAGCTCGGATGAGCTTGATCACAGCGTCCAGATAATCAAGGGCGATCGTGAGTCCTAAAAGAATGTGGTGTCGCTCTTCGGCTTTTCTTAGTTGGAAGAGTGTCCGGCGTGTGACAACCTCTCGACGAAATCCGATAAATTCCTCAAGAATTTCTTTGAGAGTGCAGACGCGAGGTTGCCCATTCACGATGGCTAATAGATTGATAGGGAATGAAGTCTGCAAATCCGTCATTTGGTACAACTGGTTGAGAACAATATCCGAAGGCTCATTGCGCTTCACTTCAATGACTAATCGAATGCCTTCTCGATCGGATTCGTCACGAATGTCGGAGATTCCGTCGATTTTTTTATCATTAATCAGCTCGACGATTTTTTCGATTACGCGAACTTTGTTAGTTTGATAGGGAAGTTCGGTAAAAATAATTTGTTCCACTTCGCCTTTGTTTTTAATTTTGATCATTTCTGTATGGGCTTTTGCGCGAACCACACATCGGCCCTTACCGGTTCGGTAGGCCTCAAGAACCCCAGATGTTCCGAGCATTTTCCCGCCTCCGGGGAAATCGGGCGCAGGGATGTGCTTCATGACTGCAGTGAGATCGGCCGAGGGGTTGTCGATAAGATGAATGAGCGCCTTAACGCACTCGCCCAAATTATGGGGGGGGATACTAGTGGACATTCCTACCGCAATACCTTGACTTCCGTTGACAAGCAAGTTGGGGAAGCGCGCTGGTAGCACTAGGGGCTCTTCTTCATTCCCATCATAATTGGGTCCAAAATCGACGGTTTCTTGGTTGATGTCTTCCATTAACTCGTTGGAAAGTCTCGATAAGCGAGCTTCGGTATAACGCATCGCGGCGGGGCTATCACCGTCGATGGATCCGAAATTACCCTGCCCATCCACCAAGACGTGACGCTGAGAAAACGGTTGAGCCAGGCGAACCAAGGTGTCGTAGACCGCGGAATCGCCATGGGGGTGATACTTACCGATGACATCTCCCACGGTTCGTGCGCTTTTGCGATAGCCGCGGTTCCATTCGTTACCACTGGCTTTCATGGAATAAAGGACGCGTCGGTGAACGGGCTTTAATCCATCCCGGACATCGGGTAAGGCTCGGCCAATAATCACCGACATGGCATAGTCCAAATAGGACCGCTTCATTTCTTTTTCAATATCCAGGGGTTCGATTCGGTTCATTTCTAACATAGGGTTCTCGTAGGGTTAAATGTCGATGTTGTCGGCAAGAAGGGCATTGGTTTCGATAAATTGGCGACGGGGCTCCACTGCATCACCCATGAGAACCGTAAAGATCGCTTCGGCTTCTACGGCATCGTCAATACGAACTTGTAAAAAAGTCCGGCGTTCGGGGTCCATGGTTGTTTCCCATAATTGCTCTGGGTTCATTTCGCCAAGCCCTTTGTAGCGCTGAACACTCAGGCCTCGTTTGCCTTCTTCCATCACGCGTTCCAAGAGGGCCTCGGGGGTATCAAAGTCCATGTCTTTGGTAAGGGTAGTCTCCTCGGCGTCTTCTTTTTCCTTCTCCTTCTCTTTTTCCTTTTCAACTGTTTTCATTCGGCGAAGAAGCAGGCGGCCGCCATAAAAAACCTCTAGTTCGCTTTGTAGGGCGGCCACACGCCGGAATTCATTCCACTGAGCTACTTGTGCATCTACCCAAAGAGTGATGGGGCGATTCAAGTGCATGCGAACAATTTTTAAACGATGATAAGCGGGGTGGGTTACTTCATCCACGGTTGTTTCTTCAATCGTATGAACCGTGCAGGTACCCAGTTTGGCTTCTTCGAGTTCCTCTTTGAGAGACTCAATTTTGGCCACCGTTGTAAATGCATCGGGCTCAAGAAGTCCTTTATCCAACAGGGCTTTAACGAGATCTGGGGCAAACCCTCGACGGCTTAATTTAGCGAACAACTGGCTGCGCTCGCCCCATTTTTTTAGATCCCGAACTAGGGCAGCGCCCTTGCGCTCTTCTTTATTGGGAAGCGTGAGACTCCAGCCATCGAGTGCTTTTTGAAATAAAAATTCCTCAAGGGATCTTTCATCTTTGATATATTTTTCTGTTTTTCCTTTTTTCACTTTAAAGAGGGGTGGCTGCGCAACATACAAATGTCCGCGCTCGATCAATTCGGGCATCTGTCGGTAAAAGAACGTCAGCAATAATGTACGAATATGGGAGCCGTCAACATCCGCGTCCGTCATCAATACAATTTTGTGATAGCGAAGATTTTCAATTTTAAAACCATCCTCCCCCGGTCCAATACTGGTGCCTAAAGCCTGAATAAGGGTCCGGAGTTCGTTGTGGGCTAAAATCTTGTCAAACCTAGCCTTTTCAACATTTAGAACCTTACCTTTGAGAGGCAAAATAGCTTGGTTGGATCGGTTTCGACCCTGCTTAGCTGAGCCGCCTGCGGAGTCACCTTCAACAATATATATTTCTGAGAGTGCGGGGTCGCGCTCTTGGCAATCGGCTAGTTTCCCAGGAAGCCCGCCACCATCTAGTGCGCCTTTGCGACGCGTCAGATCGCGCGCCTTCCGAGCGGCTTCTCGAGCACGCGCTGCGTCGATCGCTTTTTCAATAATCAGTTTGGCTTCTCGTGGATGTTCTTCGAAGAAATTATTAAGCTTGTCGTACACAATCGCCTGAACAATTCCTTTAACTTCAGAGGACACGAGGCGATCTTTGGTTTGACTTGAAAATTTTGGGTCCGGAACTTTGGCGCTGATGACTGCGGTGAGCCCCTCGCGCACATCCTCTCCGGATAACGTGATTTTAAGGGATTTGAGAAGGTTATTTTTTTCTGCATAAGTGTTGACAACACGGGTCATAGCGGATCTAAAGCCCTCTAGGTGAGTGCCGCCATCGCGGTTGCCAATGTTGTTGGTAAAACAATAGATTGCCTCTTGGTAAGAGTCATTCCACTGTAAGGCGACTTCGACAACAGTGTCGCTTTTTTCATCCCGGATAAAAATGGGTGGTTTGTTGACAGGGATTTTATTTTTATTCAAGTGTTCAACGAACGCCGCAATGCCCCCGGTGTTTTCAAAATCGTGGCTTTGCCCTGTTCGCTCGTCGGCGATATAAATATGAACGCCTTGGTTCAAATAACTTAATTCTCGAAGGCGCTTGCTGAGGGTCTCGAAGCTAAAATCGAGGGTGTTATTAAAAATTTCTGTGTCGGGTTTGAAACGAACTCGGGTTCCTTGTTTATCACTTGGTCCAACAACGGCAAGGGGTTTATCGGCTTTCCCTCGTGTAAAAGTCACCTGGTGCTCTTTGCCGTTTTTCCAAATAGTTAGGTAGAGTTTTTCAGAGAGCGCATTCACACAACTCACACCCACACCATGAAGGCCGCCCGATACCTTGTAGGCGTTTTTTCCTTCAGTGTTGGTGTTATCAAATTTTCCACCTGCGTGGAGAACCGTCATGATCACTTCTGCGGCAGATCTTTTTTCTTCCTTGTGGATATCAACCGGAATACCCCGACCATTATCTTCGACTGTGCAAGACCCATCTGAGTGAATGATCACATCAATCCTAGAGCAATATCCGGCAAGGGCTTCGTCGATAGAATTGTCGACGACCTCGTACACCATGTGATGAAGCCCACTGCCATCATCGGTGTCTCCAATATACATACCGGGTCGCTTTCGGACTGCTTCTAAATCCTTGAGAACAGTGATGTTATCGGCTGTATAGGTGTCGCTTACGGCGTGGGTGTTAGGGGTGTTTTTAGGGACATTTTCAGACATCAATACTCACTTGAATCAAAACTTGGGTTGAAAAAAAATCAAATTAAGCCGGGGTAGGATTTGCGAAACGCACCGGCATTAAAATGTAGCGGAAAGTAAAACCTTCGATGCTAGGGCTTGTGAAAAGACCTTGACCAATTTCGTCTTTAAATTGGTATACCACATCCTCCCCAGGAAGGCGATCGAGAATCTCGGTGAGGTAGTCAATATTGAAAGCCAACTCAAAGGGTTGTTCCTCGCCAGAAAAAGGAAGTGTGCTTTGGTTGGTTCCTTCGTCGGGATGTTGGAAAACAATTTTGAGGTTGGGGTAGGCAAACACTAGTTGAACATTTTTGTTGTAGTCGTCTTTTTTGAGGCCCACAAATCGTAGTCGTTTTACAAAAAGCTCGCGATCTACAAGGACTTTCTTGGGTAGCTCTTGGGGAATAACTTTTTCATAGGCTGGGAAATTTCCATTAATAAGTCGGGCTGAAAACTTCATGCCGGGTTGATCAATAAACAATGTGGTGGCATCCCAAGCAATCACCACTTCCCCTTCACTGGTCAACAACAAGGGAAATAAATCTAGGGCGCGGCGCGGAACAACCAATTTTACATCTTCATTAATTTTGGTTTCACACGGGATTTCAGCAATCGCTAAACGAAAACCATCGGTGCTCACAAATCGAACGGAGGTTTTTTGTATGTGGATCAATACAGCTGCCATAGTTGGTTTTGTGGTGTCTCGACTCACAGCAATTGAGGCCAACCCGATGGCTTCTTTTAGTTTTTGAATAGGGAGTTTGATTTGGCTTAATTTCCCATTATTACTGGGTAAATCAGGGTATCCATCGCTAGGTTGAATGTTTTGCTCAGAGTTCATATCTTTGGCCCGAACCCAAAGACGATTGCCACTATCGGTTAACTCGAGAGTCAACTCAGCGGTGGGAAAAGATTGAATAGTATCGATAAATTTTCGACCAGGGATTGTGGCTGACCAACTCCCCTGACCTTCAATAGGAATGGTGGACTCAAAAGATAAATCCATGTCTGTAGCTTTTAAAACCAATTCTTTTCCATCACTTTTGAGGTAAATATGTTGAAGAATAGGAAGTGTCACACGACGATCCAAGGCATTTTTTAGAACACCCAAAACCCTACTCAATCTTTCTTTTCCTATTTTTAATTGATTACTCATTAATACACCTTGATGATGATGAGTGGGTGTGGAGATGTGGATTCAATCCCTAAGTCTTAATCTTACCTACAAAACCCCAAAATTAAGCATGTGGGTTTCTTTGTGGATCCCGTTTAAAATCAAGGCTTTTGGGGGTTTTGGTTGGGTTCAAAAAATAGCTGTCCACCAGGAGTTTTCCACATCCTGTGGAAAGCCCCATAAAACCCCTTTTTTTCAACCTTTAGTGCCCAATAAATGAATCAATGAAAAGTGGAAAACTCACTTGACTCGCAAGGTGATGGTTGGCGTGGTGATGAATTGGCTTTGGTTTTTTCCTAGGTTGTTTTTACAAAATAAATCCACTAACTCAACCACACACTTTTCCGGGTTTCTTGATAAACCCACACCCGCTAAATTCATATGGGTTGCCCCCTCAATCACCCCCAACCATTTATAAGTGCCGGCTTTCATGTTGTCAAAAGATTGTAAACGAGACTCCCATGTGTGATCCAATTCATGGTCTTCGGTTCCAGTGATCAACAACATAGGTTTTGTAATCCCTCCCCACGCACCCTGGGGAAAAATTAACCCCGGCCCTTGGGGTGACAGCGCAATATAGGCGTCAAAACGGTCTTGTCCCCTACACCCAACCTTGTTGGCAGCCCCAGCTTCTATCATGACTGTGGCCGCACCCATAGAATGCCCCACTAAAATTTTAGGCCCCACCACCTGCCCATCCAACCACCTTAAGACCTCTTGAATTTCCATCATGCGCCCTTGATACGACGGCCCATGTGTCACCATCTCTACCAAGCCTTGTTTCAAACCCTGTCTCTTGGTGTAGTTTCGTAGGGAGCTCAAATTGCTCTCAAGGTGTTCCATCACAACCACCCAATAACCCTGGGCAACAAAATAATTAGCCAAATAACGATACCCATCCTCACTACCCCCCGCGCCCGGAGTAATCATGACCAGACCTATCGATGATGCCTCAGGGGTGTAGGTTTTAATCTTAAAGACCCGACCATCGGGTCTTGTTAACGACTGTGTGCGCATCAAATAACCCTTATTAATTAGCCCTAAACCCGGCTTTAGGGGCTGGCTAGGCCAAGGGCTCCATGCCACTAACCCTAACCCAATCCCCAAACAATAACCAAGCATTAATAAACAGTATTCAACAAGGCGTGTACAAGTTTATGAAAATCATTATCTTTTTTCATGCGTTGTTTAACCGAGTCGATGGCATTCATCACCGTGCTGTGGTGCATATCAAACTCTTTGGCAATATCACTATAGGACGCCACCGATAACTCACGTGCTAAATACATGGCGACTTGTCTTGGGACCAATATGGAAGCCTCTCGCCCTCTCTTTTTCTTAAGGTCACCGTAAGAAATTTGAAAAGACTCGGCCACAGAACGAAGAATGCGCTCCATGGGTACAGCCCCCAGGGGCTCATCACCGTTTTGTCCCTGGAAGGCGCTTTGGGCCACCTCCAAAGACGGACTAACCCCCATAAATTGGGCCTGAAATACCACACGATTGAGGAGGCCCTCAAGATCTCGGACGCTACCTTTGCCGCGGTGTGCGATAAACCCAAGCACCTCATCATCCACCCTCGGTGCGTCCAAAAAATCAGGTTCCTCAAGTTTCTTTTTTAAGATAGCAACACGTGTTTCGAAATCAGGAGGCTGGATGTCCGCCGTCAAACCCCATTTGAAACGCGTCTTCAAGCGTTCGTGTAAACCCTCGAGTTGTTGAGGTGGTTTATCAGAGGTGATAACAATTTGTTTCCCGTGTTGAAGAAGATACTCGAGAACGTAAAAAATCTCCTCCTGTGTCCTTTCCATTTTCCCCAAGGCTTGAACATCATCCAGCAACAACACGTCGCACCCTTGGTATTTTTTCCTCAAGGGCTCTGTGTTTCTTTTGCTGATCGCGGCGGTCACCTCATGGAAGAACCCATCCACCTTTAAGTAGCTCAACTTGGCCGAGGGGTTTTTGTCCCGGATGGCTTGGCCCACCCCCACCATAAGATGGGTTTTCCCCAGGCCAGATGAGCCATAAATAAACAAGGGATTCATATTAAAAGAGGATGAACTTTTACCAAAATGCTCCACAACCGAATTGGCAGCTGCGAAAGCAAGTTGGCTGCTTGGACCCACAACAAAGCGATCAAGAGTGTAGCGAGCAAACAAACTAGGAAAGGAAACCTGAGGGGTTTCCGAATGGGTTGTGACAGAAGGTGCAGGGGTTGGTGGAGCCTGGAGGGATCCTGAAACCTGGAACACAAGATTTAGATGAGCTAGGTCCTCCTGGACTAACGCATCATTAAATTCTTCAGCCAATTGCTGCTCTATCCACAACTTGGTCGAGGCATTTGGCACTTGGATACTCAGCGTGTTTCCATCACATCGAAGCGCCACACAAGGCGCCACCCATTCCTGAAAACTACCTGGAGAGAGCCGACCCTGTACGTTTTTTTGGATCAGCAACCACAACTCTTGAGCATTTTTTTCTATTGGCAAAGCGTCCATACATCTTTCGTTTTTCATTGAGGGCCAATCGCCCAAATTCTAAAGACCACCGTGCAATACCAAGGGTGGGGGATAATTACTCTATCACTAGGCGGGGGATAGGTAAGAGCCTTTTCGATTGAGGTTTCTGCCCCCTAATGGTAACCTCATAAGTTCGCCTTCACACTCCATCTCGAGGGCAATCGAAGGACCTACATGAAACGCACATTTCAGCCCAATCGACGACGACGATCCAAAACCCACGGTTTTCTGTCACGCATGAAAACCAAAGGCGGTCGCTTGGTTTTGAAACGCCGTCGCGCCAAAGGTCGGCACACAATCGCGCTCTAGTCGACTTGTGGAATTCAAAACAGTTTTTAGAACCTGTCTCTTATACACATCTGACGCTGCCGACGAAGGCTTAGGTGT
>CAWULW010000005.1:0-11830 GCA_963923615.1 uncultured Holophagaceae bacterium | reverse complement strand
GTACGCACCAAACGACTTCCAATCAATGGCTCGAGCGTACTCTTGACGACAGCGCGCATCGGCGCCTAACCATTGCGCAAGGTTTTCTTGCAGTCGATGCAATCCTAATTCTGTATCAAAATATTGCCGAAGGTCTCGTCGTCCATCCTAAATCCATTGAAGCCAATCTTCGTCGGGAATTACCTTTTTTATGCGCTGAAGTATTACTCATGGAAGCCACTCAGCGTGGGGGGGATCGGCAAGCCCTTCACGCCAAGTTCCGCGAGAGCGCGCTTAAGGCGATGGAAGACATTCACCAGGGTCGGCCTAACCCGCTCCTGGCCCTCCTAGCTCAAGATCCTGCATGGGGATTGGGGTTGAATGAAATTGAAGAACTCTTAAAGCCCGAGCGTCTAGTAGGTCGGGCCCCAGAACAGGCAATGGAATTTTCACAAAAAGTCTTAGATCCCTTACTGCACAACTTCAAGCCCCTTCCTTCTGAAACCCCTCGCGTCTAAGGTTTGTTTACATGCTCAAAGTTGCGGTCGTCGGTGCTCAGGATATTTTAGGACAAGAGATTGTCCGTACGCTTGAGACCTATCGTTGTTCCGTTCTCCCTCTCGCCTCAGGTCCTCTCACCAAAGACCAAGAAGAAAATGATATTGTTGCCTTTGCTCCTACCCCTGATTTAATCCAAGGTTACGACACCGTTGTTTTGGCTCAGCGCGCACCCGTAGGCTTGTTGGATGGGTTTCCCGGTCGTGTTTTGGACGTTACCGTTGACGCCTCTCAAGGAGTTCCTGCGCCCATCAAGGGCGCTTGGGGGTCCGAGCAGAGGCTTTTTATCCGGCCTGCGGTAGAACAAATTTTGATTCTTCTCCCCCACCTCGTTGACCACCTAGGAACCGTGAGCGGAGTGCACTTAAGATCTGTTTCCCACCGAGGAGAATCCGGACTCATGGAGCTCCACCAACAAAGCGTCGCCGTACTTCAAGGTGAAGAACCCGATGTGACTTCGTTAGGATATCGAGCTGCATTTGAAGTGGTTCCGCAAAAACCCAAGGGAAGAATTACAGATGTTTTAACACCCACGTTTCACGGAGATCTTCTTGTGCTCCATGTCCATAACTCAGAAAATCTAATGTCTAAAAAAGCTCAACTTCCCGATCAAGTCCGGTGGGTCGAAGCACCCCCGACGTCACGGGATGTTGCTACCCAAGGCGAAGTATTGGTTTATACCGATCTCAATCCTGCGGGACACGAAGCCACTCTCATCATAGCCTTTGATGCAATTCTGTGGGGCGTCCTCCACCCTATGGTTCGTCTTTTGTCACTCAAGGTTTAGACCCTTATGCCCCGACGCTTAGATGAACTCCAAGGGCGTTCAGATTTCTTTGGTGCCGTTAAAACCCTCGCCTTAGGTTTTCTTGCTGATCGCATTGAAGGTCTCACGACCGGGCTGGGGTCACACTTGCTTCGGCCACCGGGAGCGATCGATGAACTTTCTTTTTTGAGTTCATGTACCCGTTGTGATAAATGCATTGAAGCGTGTCCCCAAGATGCACTCATCAAAGCAGATGCAAAAACAGGCCTAGCACTCGGGACTCCTTATCTCGAACCTCGGAGAACCCCGTGTTTTTTATGTACGGAACTTCCCTGTATTACCGCCTGTCCCGAAGGAGCCCTAATCTGGCCCACGCGTTCGACTCCAGGAGGATTTAATCGCTCGGGCCCCGAGGCAGTGTTTATGGGCATTGCCGAGATCCATACCGAACGATGCTTGACCTATGACACCGAAGACCACACCGCCAGCGCCTGCCAGGTGTGCGTGGATCGCTGTCCCTATCCCAATTTGGCGATCAGGATGGAATTTACTGAAGGGCATGCTCTTGCGCACCCCATCGTCGTCGATGAGTTCTGTACAGGATGTGGGCTGTGTGAATTCGGTTGCCCCACGGATCCGTCGGCCATCCAAGTGATACCGAAACAGCAGTTGAGCTAAGCGCGTCGTTAACGAATCGTAATGCCCTCGTGCTGGCTGACCTCAAAAGCATTGAAACTACTTCGAACCAAGGGTCCTGCATAAACCGTTGGGAACCCCATTTGTTTAGCCACTTCTGCAAGGGATTCAAATTCATCGGGAGGTATGTAACGATCGACAGGAAGTTGATACCGCGTCGGGCGCAAGTACTGCCCTAGGGTTAAGATGTCGACGCTCGCTGATCGTAGGTGATGAAACACCTCTACGAGTTGCTCTCGGGTCTCCCCTAGCCCTAACATCAAACCACTTTTCGTTTTAAAATCCTCACCCCACATATCCTGCCCTAGATGTTTGGCGATTTGGAGGACCGATAAGGAACGCTCAAAGCGTCCTGCAGGACGGACCATGGGGTAAAGGCTGGGCACGGTTTCAACATTGTGATTCAACACCTTAGGGCCAGCTTGAACGACGGCCCCGATCGCTTCCCGGTTCCCCATAAAATCGGGGATCAAGATTTCCACAGACACGCTGGGGCACCGCCGACGAATGGCGCGGATGGTCGAAGCAAAATGAGCTGAGCCCCCATCGGGGAGATCGTCCCGATTGACGCTCGTTAAGACGGCATAACGAAGCCCCATCGCTTCGACGCGCGAAGCCGTTTCTTCCGGTTCATGAGGGTCTAGGGACAAAGGCTTTCCGCTTTTGATGGAACAAAAACCACAGGCGCGCGTGCACACATCCCCTAACAGTAAAAACGTCGCCGTCCCATGGGAAAAACAATGGGTTCGGTTGGGGCAACGAGCTTCTTCGCAGACGGTGTGCAAGTGGCTTTCGCGAAGCCCAACCTTTAAGTCATGTAATTGGCTTAGAGAGGTTTTATCTTGGGTGATCCAAGCGGGGAGTCTTCCATGGGTCCCCAAAACTTCCCGACCACTCTTTTTGGGAAAACGACCCATGTTCACTGCCCCTTATTTATTCTGACAGATGATAGGATTAGACCATTCTCGAAACCCCCTTTCAGCGCTCGCTTTATTTTTAAGAAGAACTCTATGGGTAATTTTAAAAATTTATTATTGGGTAAGCGTTATTCGGATGACAATACCCATCAGACCAAAGTCAGTAATCGAGTCGGTCTCGCTGTGTTTAGCTCCGACGCCCTGAGTTCGGTGGCGTATGCCACCCAATCCATCATGGATACTATTTCACTGGCAGGTCCTGCCGCAGGGCTTTCCGGCGCGCTCCTATTAGGAGCCTTCGCTTGGTCTTGGTATGCTGCATTGGGCATCGTAGGTCTCCTCATCATTCTATTGGTGAGTTATAACCAAACGATCCGTGCCTACCCCTCCGGAGGCGGAGCTTATTTGGTTGCTCGGGACAATCTAGGCGTTGGGTTCTCCCAAACGGCTGGCGCTAGTCTTTTAGTGGATTATATTTTAACGGTCGCCGTGAGTGTGAGTGCAGGTGTTTCAGCGCTCACTTCGGCTTTTCCTGCGCTCGATCCCCATCGCGTCCTTTACGCATCACTGGTCATTATATTTGTCGCTTATGTGAATCTCATTGGGGTCAGAGAAAGCGGTTTATTCTTTTCAATTCCTACCTATGGTTTTGTCATCAGCATTCTCTCCCTCGTAGCGATTGGGGGTTACCGAGTTTGGTCAGGGAACCCTTATGCTGCTGAAGATACCTCCGCTCGAATTATTCCCGAGTTCAATCAATTCACAGGCTTTGCTGCCATTTGGCTCTTTGCTCGCGCGTATGCCGCGGGGTGTACAGCGCTGACGGGGATCGAAGCTATCTCGGATGGAATCCAAAACTTCAAACCCCCCGCGGCTGAAAACGCCGTCAAAACCATGCGCATGATGACCCTTTTATTAGGGGGAATGTTTTTGGGGATCACTTATCTGGCCAATCATTTTCATTTAAGCCATCACCCTAATGATCCCGAAACGCTGCTCTCCGCTTTAACCAAACGAATTCTTTTTGTGCCTGGAGCCACCAGCTTGGTTTATTACTATTACCTCGTGGTTCAGGGATTCACCATGGCGATCTTATTCTTAGCAGCCAACACCGCCTATGCCGACTTTCCTAGATTGGCAGCCCTGCTAGCGAAAGATAAGTATCTGCCTCGGCAGTTTTCTCAACAGGGCCATCGGCTGGTTTTTTCGAATGGAATTATTATTCTGAGTGTCATTGCTTTCCTCTTAGTTTGGATGTTTGATGCCCGCGAACATCGATTGCTTGACCTTTACGCCTTTGGTGTTTTTGTCGGTTTTTGTATCAGTCAAGGCGCGATGGTGGTTCGCTGGTGGCGCCTCAAAGGTTCCTATTGGCAATTAAAACTTACCCTGAACGCTCTGGGTTTTTCGGCTGCTTCGCTCGTGTTACTCATCATTTTGGCTACGAAATTTACCCACGGTGTGTGGGCTGTTGCCATACTCATTTTCGGCCTCGTTCAGGTTTTTCGGCTCATTTATCAACACTACGAAAAGACCGCACACCAACTCCTCCATAGCACTGGAGGGCTTTTGCTCCATCGTAAAAACCGGGTCATTATTTTGGTTTCCGGAATTCATTCTGGGGTCGTGTCCGCATTAAACTACGCCAAAACGATTGCCCCCCACGACCAAATCGAAGCGCTCACGGTTGATCTCATAGATGAGAATGGCCGCCACAACTCCGAGGTGGAAAAACTTAAAGATGACTGGCATCGATACAGTGAGGGTATCCCTTTGGTAACCATTGAAAATCGTTACCGACAGATTATAGGACCTATCATCGAAGCAATAAAAAACATGCGAGAGACCGAACCGGAGTGTACACTCACCGTCATTATTCCTGAATTTGTGACCCAGGGTTACTTAGAAAAGATTTTACATAATCAAACAGCGTTTCGAATCAAACTCAAACTGCTAGCTGAACCTCAAGTGATTGTAGTCTCCATACCCTACCACCTATAAGCCTCGCTCGAATACGACTTAGTAAGTCCCTAGGCGACGCTTAGATTGAAGGGTGGGAAGTTCTAGCCAAGCTTCGGTTGGAGTCCGGTGGTCTCGGTCGATGAGCATAAATATGTAGGTGAGTGGCAAGAGCCCCAGGGACAGTCCATGGAAAAGAGAGAACATCACTTGCTGTCCTAAATGTTTCAATGGAACATACAAATAATGGGAGGCCATCAAGGGTGTTTGCCGAATCCAAATAATGGGAGCTAAGATCGACGCCCACGAGCACACTAGATGCAAACCGTATAAGAGCCATCTCCAGTCTCCCCGATATAAAAGATCGATCGGAGTGACCAAAATCTCACTCGCAGCCACAGCAATACCTGCATTGAGTCCATACATAAGGAGCGATTCAAATAATAAAAGACTCACAATGGGCCAAAACGAAGAAAGCTCAACAAGCCCACGACCTTCGCTGGCCTGGATCAAACCCTGAACCTCGGGCGCGAGAGGGGTTGTAGGTCCTGGTCGGTTCTCATAGTCCACCCACAGCGGTCTCTTTTCCTCAGGAGGAAACTCATGAGTGAGGGTAGGACGAGCAGAGGACGCGTGGGAGGTCGTAGGCAAAACATCAAACAGCAACCGTTCGTGGGATGGAAGAGTGGGTTGAGCACCGCATCTCGGGCACTCAAAAACATATTTGGGCTTAGGAGTACCGCACTGGTCACAAGAATGTTTCATGATCCTTAACCAAAATAACTTAACATTTTGTCTCGTTCGCTAGGGTCAGCACCACGAAGATCTTCGAGAATAAATAATCGCACATCCCAAATTAAATCCTTGGGAAAAACGGCTCGTCCCATTTTTAAATAATTTTCCGCAGCTCGGGCATCACCGACTTGGAAAGCCTCTTGGGCGAGCCCCGTTAACACTTGCGCGTGCAGCGCTAACGCCTTGGGGTCTTTGGGGTTATGAGCCAACAAACTCTCAGTGTAGGCGCGCAGGGATTCAAAGGAACGATGGGTCAGATGATCTGCCACGACCCGTGCGTCCATTTTGAGGACTTCACTCTCGTTTAAACGGTTCGCAAGATCAGTCACCAATATGGCAGCTTCCGTGTGCTTTCGGTCCAACTTACTTACGTGTTGAGCGCGATAGTAAGCGTAGAGCAACCGCCCCTCTTTTTGAAAACGTAAAGCCTCCTCCCACACAGCCCCGGTATCCATTTCGGGCATCTGGAAAGGAGAAAGATTTTGCGCTATGGCGAGTGCCTGCGCCTTAGATCGTTCGGTAGCATATTGGACCCGAAGATCTCCAAGTAGCCACCAGATCACTATCAATACCACCGACGCTACAGCCCCATACTTCAGCAGTCCCTGATGTTGGAGTTGTTTGAGTACCGGCGTTGACCTGATGTGAAGGTCCCAATTCGTTGACTGAAAAGAAGGTGCCGATCGGGAGATCTTGATGGTTGGTTCGGCAGGACGTTGGGAGGATGTAACCTCCATGCCTTCCGACTGCCCAGACAAAAAGGGTTTAAGTCGGGTCAAACCATCTCGGGCGGCAGCATGATAGGGGTCGCGGTGGAGAATTTCAGAATAAATTGCCACCGCTTTACCAAACTGCCCCCTCCGGATCATAGCCTCGGCTTCTTGGAGTTTGGGGATAAAGGGATCGGTAATCATTTAGGTCTTTCGGCCACGAGCAATAGGATGAACCATAAGTTGAAATCGCGTTTGCCCACAGACGAATTCAGCATTAGGCTCCAGACGACTTTTGGTATCGATGGGGTGGCCCTTGAGCAATGTGCCATTCGTGGAGCCTAAATCCTCCAGCCAAACAGACCCATCGTTCTCTAGATGCAGTTGGGCATGCCGACGACTACATTGCGGATCATGTGTGACGATATCTCCTTCGGATCGACCAATCAGGACCAAGGCTTGTTGAATGACAAAAGGGTCGTTTGGTGTACCCGCCAGTGTTAGCACGACATAACGGTTGTGCTTCAGTGGGTCGAGCCCTGAGGGGACAATAGGCGACGGTTGATGGGGGTTGAGAATATCAAATTCATGGACACAATTTGGGCACCCTAGACGCTTGGTGGTGCTTCCCTGAAACCGAGTTTCATCGTAGTAGAAACGTCCAGCACAACTGGGGCACACAATAATCATAGAATGCTAAACGGCCGTAAGTATAGGTTGGTGTTGGTCAGCAATAAACAGCTTTGCCCGTGTGTGTTCTAGCGCCATCATGGCTGAGGAGCGAGCTAAATCAGTATGATTATTTTCTTCACTGAGATGAGCCAGGACCACACGATGAAGTTGAGAGCTATCCATAGTCCTTAATAAATCTGCGGTGTCTGCGTTGCTTAAATGACCAACTCGGCTCAGGATTCTTGCTTTGAGATCGGGTGGGTACTCCCCCTCAATTAACATCTGTTCATCATAATTCGATTCAATAATGAGCGTCTCAACGCCCCCGCACGATTGGCGGACTAAGTCGGAGATATGTCCAAGATCCGTGATGACGGCTAACGACCTCCCTTCACATTCGACTCGAAAGGCGACGGGGTCCACGGCATCATGGGGCAAAGAAAAAGGTTTGAGCGTCCAGGGCCCAAATAGCACTGGTGCTCCTGATTGGATGGGGATCCATCGTGTATCCGGGATCACTACATGCAACTTGGCCTCCACGGCTTTTTTCGTAGGAGCCGTGAGGAGAAATTTCCAGTTGGTGTTGCGTACAAGAACTGGTAAAGCGCTCACATGATCATTGTGCTCGTGGGTTATGGCCACCCCTTGAACCCCACGAGCGTCCCAGCCAATCGCATTCATACGGCGTTCTATTTGACGGAGCGAGAGACCGGCGTCGATTAATACAACTAGACCGTTGTGATGGATAGCATGACAATTCCCCTTAGAGCCTGAGGCTAGAGAAGCGTAATCCATGAACCTATTGTGAGGTTAATTCGAGAGGAGTTCCACTTCTGTTTCGAGCACAAGGGTTAAGCGATCATCGCCTCCGGATCGATAATTTTGAATCAGCTCTCCTGTCCATCGCGAAGTCCCCGGGATGCGCTTCAGGGACCAGGATTCTTCTCGTGTTTCACCGTTGGGAAGACGAACGGAGCCCGCCATATCAATGGTGTTTTGGGTTCGAAGCCCACTAAGCGCCACTCCCTGCTTACCGGGTCGGTACCAGTGAACAACCCCCCCCAATAGTTGGAAATCGAGCAAATCTTTATCCACCGACTGCCAATTGGACAAGACGCTACGTGCTGCCTCAACTCGGACTTGATCTAGGCCTTCCGCTTTTTTGAGCCGAACTGCGTAACGACCTACCCGCCGAGATCCGTTTTCTAATACCTTGGCGTCCACAATGGGGAATGAAGTTTTTTTAATGAGACTTAAGATCGAAAGATAATCGACCTGATTGGGGTCTGAAAGAGCCCGGTTGCGAGAAAGGGCGATCTTGCTAGGATCTAAATCTATGAAGTATTGGCGGTATTTTCCAATTTGGCCCGTATGAAGTGCGGCAATGAGGATGTTGACTTTTTCACTTTGGGGCATCTCGATCAGTTCAGCTCGAAGGGGCGACAGAGCTGCTTCCATTTTGGTCAGATCACCGGAGGCGATAGCGATCCTTAGCCAAGTGCCCGCTAACCAAGCAGAATATGTACGAGCCCGATCATCAAAAGGAGTCGGCAACCCCCCGTTGAACTTTTCATAAGTTAACCCCCAGGCTTTGTCCAATAGCGCACGTGTGTCGGTGGATCCTAAGGTGGGGTCAGCGGACCGCAAGACATGAGCTGCCAATAACCAGTTGGCCGCCACGTAGTAAGCTGTCGATAGATTTGCGGTTGTAGGATTGAGTTTTTCCATGATCAACTTCTCAATAACCCCTCCCTCGCGAAAATCACTGAGGACGGGGGCCTGGTTCAGATAGTTTTGAAGAGACTTTGCAATGAGCGTGGCTTCAGATCCACTTAACCCTGCTTGGTTACCTATCACCGTTCCGAGCGCCTGTGTAGGGGCGACCTCAAAACTCACCCCAAAACGATAACTAGTGGGACGACCCGACCATAAATCATAATTAATCCCATTTCCGACCCCCACCACATTTTTCCCTTGACCTAGTAAGGGGGTCATCATGCAGAGCAGTAGAACCAATAACCGAGTAACCATGAAGTTATCTTCCTGAATTTATTTTAATTCGATTTGAGCTTCAAAGATCAAAACCAACTTGTCCCCAGATCTAGACACAGTTTCTTGTGTGATCGTTCCCACCCACGCTCCTGGAGATGGCGTTGGTTTGAGTGCCCAAATTTCGGTTTGAACTTCGCCCCCTCCTAAGTCGGAATAGCCACTCATCATCAAACCATCCTCTCCCCATACCCCCGCGAGGGGCAGGTTGGGTTGACCGGGTTTTAGCCAGTAGGCAACAGCACCTACTCGCTGGAAAGGCTTATCTTTCAAAAGGCTGGTATCGGGGCTTCGCCAGTCGCTCAGTGAACGTTTGGCTGATTCAATGCGCTGGGTATTAGAGCCCTCGGCGCTGATGAGTCGAACTCGATAACTCTGAAAGACGTAGGAAGCAAACGAAGGCAGTTGGCCTAGGGAAGGCAGGGTTTGGTTAGCTAATTTAATGAGCGCACTGTAGTCAATTTCCATGGGGCTAGCTAGCGCCTTGGCATGAAAATTTTTCATGGTTGCCTCAGGCAAACCTTGAGCAATTTTGGCAAGGGTGGTTAACCGGCCCGTGTGGGCTGCTGCGAAGAAGGCCGCTTGAAGGTCAACCCCCGGTAAATTAAGATCTCTCTCCATCACGCCTAAGGCTTGGGCAGCTTTGTTCCAATCTTCCATGCCTAGGGCGATAGATAGATTAAGATTTCGCATTTTGATAATAAAGTCTCGATCTAGATCACGCATACTCAGGAGTTCGATGGCGCCTTCCTGCCGCGTTAGCTTCGTTTCTGCTTTTCGGTTTCCTGAAGAATCAAAACCTTGATATTGTGTGGCTTGTTCGGCTCCGGAGAGTTCTCGCGACGAAGATGACATGGCATCTAGATAGGCGCCCCACCCTAGCCACCAAGCTCGGTTGAATAATGCCTGGGGATTGCCGGCTCCTAGGGATGGATTTTGAATACGCAATGTTTGAGCGGCTAGCAGCCACTGCGCTGCGACGTAACGCATTCTGAAATCTGACTTAACCTCCATCTGCATGACGTACGTCTCGATGGGTCCTCCCGCTCGAAAATCCTCTAGATTGGGTTGGCCCTTCGCGTAGCGTCCCAATGAGCCCTTGACCAAGCTCTCTTGAGCAGGAAGGAGCGACGCAACGAAGAAAACAGCGATCAAAATTTTTTTAAACATAAAACTCCTGTGAGGGGGTCAAGTCGCACTAGTGTTTATAGCGGGATGTTCCCGTGTTTTTTGGCCGGCAAATAGTCTCGTTTCGTTTCAAGGAACAAGAGCGCCTTAAGAACTTTTTCTCGAGTTTCCCTTGGGAAAATTACCTCATCAACAAACCCTAATTCAGCAGCAATATAAGGATTCGCGAATTTCTCATTGTAGGCTTCAATCAGTTCCGATTTTTTTGCTTTGGGATCCTTCGCTTCCTGAATTGTTTTGGCATGAAGAATATTCATGGCACCTTCGGCACCCATCACAGCAATTTCAGCGGTAGGGTAGGCAAAATTAAAATCGGTTCTCAGGTGCTTAGAGGCCATGACACAATAAGCTCCTCCGTAAGCTTTCCGAGTAATGATAGTAATTTTAGGAACAGTGGCCTCGGCAAATGCATACAAGAGTTTGGCTCCGTGACGAATAATGCCGCCATGTTCTTGTTGGACACCCGGCATAAAGCCCGGCACATCTTCAAAGACAACAAGCGGGATATTGAACGCATCACAAAATCGTATAAACCGAGCTCCCTTTTCGCTGGCAGAGATATCTAGTACGCCAGCAAGATGAGCAGGCTGGTTAGCAATCATCCCGACCGATTGCCCCCCCATACGCCCAAATCCCACCACAAGATTAGGTGCAAAAGCTTGGTGCACTTCTAAAAAATGCTCTTCATCGACCACGCCCTTAATGATGCCCCGAACATCGTAAGGTTTGTTGGGGTCTGCTGGAATTAACTCATCCATCGCCGGGTTGAGATCGGGTGGGTGGTTGGGTACGGGGTATCGCGGGGCCTTCGAGAGATTATTACTAGGTAAAAAAGACAGGAGTTCTCGGGTATGCATCAAAGCGTCCGTATCATTAGCACGAACAAAGTGAGCCACTCCACTTTTAGAGTGATGGGTAGCCGAACCTCCCAGTTCTTCCTTCGTGACCTCTTCATGCGTGACAGCCTTGATCACATCAGGACCTGTGACAAACATGTAGGAAGTATCTTTCACCATCGTAATAAAATCCGTGATGGCCGGACTATAGACCGCCCCACCTGCACAGGGCCCCATGATGAGGGAAATTTGGGGGATGACCCCACTGGCTAGCGTATTGCGTAAGAAGATATCGGCAAATCCCCCAAGGGATAAAACGCCCTCTTGGATGCGGGCTCCCCCGCTGTCGTTGAGCCCAATAAAAGGGCAACCGACCTTCATGGCGTGGTCCATAATCTTGCAAATCTTTTGGGCATTCGCCTCGGACAACGAACCCCCCATCACAGTGAAATCTTGGGCATACAACGCCACAGGCCGCCCATCAATTTTCCCAAAACCTGTGACCACCCCATCCCCGGGAACTTGATCTTGAGAAGCGTGGCGATGGGTTTTAAAAGCGTCCACTTCTTCGAATGAGTTTTCATCCACAAGGATCTCGATACGCTCTCGCGCCGTGAGTTTTCCACCGTCATGTTGTTTCTGTGTTCGCTCTTCTCCTCCGCCCAATAGAGCTTCGGATCGTTGACGTTCAAGTAAATCAAATTT
>CAWULW010000004.1:0-12462 GCA_963923615.1 uncultured Holophagaceae bacterium | reverse complement strand
TTGTTACTAGGAGCCAAATCCGCACTTCCACCAATCAGATTGGTCATCTGAGGTGCTAAGGCATTCAATATCCGCCCACTCGATTCTCGAGTTGCAACAGATTCTTCTGGAGTAAAAATGGATAGCAATGTTTCATCGTCAAGTTGACTGTTCGGACCCAGGTATGACTTGAGTTCGTGAGCTAGGTTCGGATGTTGAACCTCGTAGCGAGCAAAGAGTTCTTGCCATTGCAGTTCACTGTCGTTGCCTCTAGTGGCGGTTTCAGCCCAATGCTGCATGACAGGCTCTGGAATAGAGAATTCGGATTCATGCCATTGAAGAAGATCCTTGGTCAGCTTGATCTCGGTTGAGCCTAAAGGTTCACCATGGGCCTTGGAAGTCCCCTTTTTATTGGGAGCAGGAAAACCAATTTGAGTCCTACAGTTAATGAGAACGGGTTTAGTTTGTCGACGGGCTTCGCTGAAGACCACGCTCAAACGACTGAGGTCCTCTCCGTCATGGACATCGAGGATGTGCCAGCCATAGGATTGGAAACGCTGTGAAACATCTTCGGTGAAAGCGAGATCGGTATTGCCTTCGATAGTAATCTTGTTGTTATCCCACAATACGATTAATTTGCTTAGACCTAAATGCCCGGCGAGGCTTGCAGATTCTTGTCCAACTCCTTCCATCAGATCGCCATCACTGCAGAAGGCGTACGTATAATGATCGATAATATTAAATTCCGGTTGATTGAATTTCGCAGCCAAAAAACGCTCAGCCATAGCCATGCCGACAGCATTTCCGAGGCCCTGCCCCAAAGGACCTGTGGTGGTTTCAACTCCGGGAGTATGGCCTACTTCCGGGTGGCCTGGGGTTTTCGAACCGAGTTGACGAAACTGCTTAAGATCCTCAAGCGAAAGATCATAGCCTGAAAGGAAGAGAAGTGAATAAATGAGCATGGAAGCATGGCCACAACTCAAAACAAATCGATCCCGATTCATCCAGCTTGGATTCTTTGGATTATGCTTCAAGAATCGGTGCCATAAAATATAACCTGCTGGAGCCAAAGCCATAGGCGTGCCAGGATGACCTGAATTTGCACGCTGAACCGCATCCATAGCGAGGACTCGAATAGCGTCAATACTTTTCTTTTCAATCATGGATATTAGTGTCCTGAAGGAAGACTAGCTTTGATAAAGGAAACGAAAAGCGGGTGAGGATAAAGGGGTTTCGATTTGAACTCGGGATGAAATTGGCAGGCAATAAAATGAGGATGATCTTTCAATTCAATCATCTCAACAAAGATCCCATCTGGGCTAATGCCCGAAAAACACAAACCTGCTGCTTCTAGTGAAGGTCGATAAGCATGATTGAATTCATAACGATGGCGATGACGTTCGCTAATTTGCAAGGATCCGTATGCCCGATGAGCTTGGCTTCCCTCGGTCAATGAACATGGGTAGGCACCTAAACGCATAGTCCCTCCGAGTTCTTGAACATCGACGAGATCACGTAATTTAAAAATTACTTTATCTACTGCATTTTCATTAAATTCAGTACTATCTGCATTGGGAAGACCCGCGACATTTTGTGCAAATTCCAAACACGCCATTTGAAGACCCAGGCAAATTCCAAAAAACGGAACACGGTGTTCGCGTGCATACTGAATCGCACGTATCATACCTCGTGTACCTCGAACCCCAAACCCTCCGGGTACTAAAATGCCATCTGAACCCGATAGTACCTGTTCGGACTCCTCCTGCTCAAGCCGTTCAGCTTCGACCCAACGCAATTGAACATCCGCCGCATGACTATAGCCTGCGTGATAAAGACTTTCGATAAGGCTTTTATAGCTTTCCTTAAATTCGACGTATTTACCGACAATAGTAATTGTGACTTTTTTATTGGGATGCTGAATTCGATGGAGTAAATCTACCCAACGACTCAAATCTGGCTCCTGCCTGGGAAGACCAAGTAGCTCGGTGATTTTTTGATGGATATTCTGTTGATGAAAATTAATGGGTACTTCGTAAATAGATGAGACATCTTGTGCACTAAAGACGGCATCTTTAGTCACTGAGCAGAATAACGCGATCTTTTCCCTGAGATCATCTGGCAAAGCCATGTCACCCCGACATAGGAGAATATCGGGGTGGAGTCCAAGGGCTCGAAGTTCTCGAACGCTATGCTGGGTTGGTTTTGATTTCAGCTCGCCTGCTGTCTTGATGTAGGGAACATAGGTCAGATGAATATTGAGCGCATTAGGTTTTCCCTTTTCATCTGCCCCGATATCTACTCGAAACTGTCGAACCGCCTCTAGAAAGGGTTGACTCTCAATATCACCTACGGTTCCGCCGATTTCCACAATGACAATATCCACATCTTTTGCGACTGAATGCATGGCTGTTTTGATTTCATTGGTTACATGGGGAATCACTTGAACAGTTTTGCCCAAGTAATCCCCTCTTCGCTCCTTGCTGAGGACGTTGTTATAGATTCGACCTGCGGTCCAAGTATGGTTTTTCGAGGTTTGGCTTGAAGTAAATCTCTCATAATGCCCAAGATCCAAATCTGTCTCTGCTCCATCATCCGTTACGAACACTTCTCCATGCTGAAATGGGGACATTGTGCCAGGGTCAATATTGAGATACGGATCCATTTTCATGAGCGTGACTTTTAAACCTTTGGCTTCGAGAAGAGCTCCAATACTAGCTGACGCAATGCCTTTACCCAAACTACTCAGCACGCCTCCTGTCACAAAAATATACTTCGCCATATGCACTCCTCTACATTTCTACTGGGGCATGTATCCCCAACCATCGTAAACCCTGATTGATCGCACGAGCTGTTGCTAGACACAATAAGAGTCGAGTTTGTCTTGTGGTTTCTGACTGATCTTCATGAAGTATGGGTGAGTCGTTGTAGAACCCGCTGAAGGCTTTGGAAATAGCTAGTAACTGTCGAGCTAGGGCGGTAGGTGAAAGACTCATGGCTGAAGCCTGCACTGCAGGCTCTAGACCATTGAGCTCAAAGATTAAGCACTGAGCCGAGGAGTGATCAAGTCCCTCTAGTGCGTCAGGCACTTGGATGGGCTCAAATCGAAGTCGACCAAAGTCCTCACAATCAGGTTGTGCCCAGGATAACCAAGTACCGCCCGCGCGCCGAAAGATAGAACAGATTCGAGCGTGAGCGTACTGAACGTAGGGGCCTGTATCACCCTCAAAAGCTAGCACCTTATCCCAATCAAAGGTAATTGATGTATTGCGATCATTAAATGCATTAACGAAAATCACTGCACCGGTTCCAAGGATTTCAGATATCTCAACTTGATTATTGAGTTCTGGATTTTTAGTACTAATAATTTTTTGGACTCGATCTCGGGCTTCATTTAAGACATCCTCAAGAAAAATGACGTTGCCTTTTCGTGTACTCATTTTTCCTTCAGGTAATTTAATGAGACCAAAAGGGACATGGGTTTGCTTATTTGTAAACCAAGGATCCAATTTGGCCAAAATGGTAAAGACCTGTTGAAAATGAAAGTTCTGTTCTGACCCTGCCACATACACACAGCGCTCGTAGTTCCATTTTTGTTTTCTGAATAGCGCTGCAGCCAGATCTCGGGATGCGTAAATACTTGTCCCGTCTCCTTTTTGAATCAAACAGGGTATTTCAAAGCCTTCCTGAGATAAATCTACCACTTTAGCTCCGCCTTCGCCCTCGCTCAAGAGGCCCCGGGAGGCTAGAGCATCCAGGACTCCAGGAATCTGGTCCTCATAAAAAGCCTCGCCATAATCAAGCGAATCAAAGGTAACACCCAATCGTCGATAGATGCGATTAAATTCAACTAAGGACAGATCTCTAAATTTTTTCCAAAGACGTCGGGCATCGGGATCTTTATTTTCAAGTTTTTTAAACCAAGACCGAGCTACCTCTCGCAGTGAGGTATCCTTTTCTTCTTCAGAATGAAACCGTACATATAGTTGTAGAAGTCGATGAAGAGGCGTTGTGGATTCGGATGATTGATCGATAGCCCAAGTGAAATTTTTTTCTAAATCTGGGTTTAGATCTTTAGCCCATAATTCATATGCCGCTAGTAATGTACCAAATTGGGTCCCCCAGTCTCCCAAATGATTAAGTCGAACCACCTCATAACCCTGATGGGTAAAGATATTGGCAAGCGCATGACCCAACATCGTACTTCGAACATGACCTATAGTGAATAACTTGGCAATATTAGGGGAGCTGTATTCGACTAAAATTCTGGCTTTCTTTTTTTCGTGGGGGGGCAATGGATAATTACCCAACATACTCCGGAGTGCCAATCTTGAGCGAACCGATTCTAATAGCCGAAGATTCACATAAGGACCGACGGCCTCAATGGTCGCATCTGGGATTTGGATTTTAGAGACTAAGAATGATGCTAGGGCTTGGGGGCTCATACCCATCGACTGAGAAGCTTTAAAACACGGAAAGGCAAAATCCCCTTTTTGAAAATCCTTGGGTCGTTCAAGGACAATATCCTGGGATGGCAAAGCGAGCCTTAATTGCTCCGCAAATGCCTGCTTAAATCCTTCCACGGGCTGCCCCCTCTGAGATCACTGTAGGAGTCAATCGCCTCCCATCAGAATGCCCTATTTTTAATCTTTCTTGAAGTCCCTAGAGAGCGGTCTGAGTAAAAGACTGTTTATCAGGGCTGATTCATAGGTTAGGATTAAATTTCCGTCCAAATGCCCTATCACCTAGCCCCTTGGAGCTCCCATGGCCAATACCAAATCTGCTGCTAAAAAAGCCCGAAGAGACGTCAAAGCCCGAATTCGTAATCGTGGATCACGCTCCTCACTTAAAACTCAATTAAAGTCTTTCGACGCTCTCATATTATCGGGTAATCGAACCGAAGCCCTCAAACTCTTGCCCGGAATTTTTGGCCTGGTCGACCGTGCTCAAAAAACAGGTCTGATCCATAAAAATGCTGCCAACCGTAAGAAGTCTCGCTTAAGTATCAAGGTTCAAAAACTAAAATAGTTTTTCACCATCCGAGAATATGGGCGAATATCAACGGTGCTACTATCGTTGCATCACTCTCGATAATATATTTGGGGGTTTTCGATCCGAGTTTACCCCATGTGATCTTCTCATTGGGTACAGCCCCCGAATAAGATCCATAACTAGTTGTACTATCGCTGATTTGGCAAAAATAGCCCCATAATTTAGCTTTGATTTTTAAATCTTGGTGCAACATCGGAACCACACAGATTGGGAAATCTCCCGCAATGCCCCCACCGATCTGAAACATGCCTAAAGCATGACGTCGGGTCACGTCTTGGTAATGCCGAGCAAGCCAAGTCATATATTGAATGCCCGTTTTGACAGTATGTACATTCTTAATTTCGCCACGATAGACAGCGGCAGCATACATATTACCTAGTGTGCTATCTTCCCAACCGGGCACTACAATCGGAATATTTTTTTGAGCTGCAGCTAGCATCCATGAATTTCTAGGATTAATTTGATAATACTTCTTGAGGAGTCCTTTTTTTATAACCCTCATGAAGAATTCATGGGGAAAATAACTCTCCCCTGCCTTATCAGCGGCTATCCATTCTTTTAACATCACCTTTTCAATTCGCCGCATTGCCTCTCCTTCGGGAATACACGTATCGGTCACTCGGTTCATATGGCGGCGATACAGTTTTTCTTCATCGGCTGGAGTTAAATCTCGATAGTGAGGGACGCGTTCATAAAAGTCATGCGCCACAAGATTGAAGATATCTTCTTCAAGATTGGCTCCCGTGCAAACAATCAGGTGAATCTTGTCTTGTCGAATCATCTCAGCTAGAGACAGTCCTAGTTCTGCCGTACTCATCGCCCCTGCTAGGGTCACCATCATCTTTCCGTCGTGTTTGAGAAAATCGGTATAACCTTGAGCGGCGTCAATCAGTGCCGCCGCATTGAAATGACGAAAATGATGTTCGATAAATTTTCCAATCGGTCCTTTTTTACTCATTGGCAGGTTCCTCTAATTTGAAGATTTAGACTATGGGGTTCTTCCGTAATTATCTTCTATGCGCTGGATATCGGCTTCATCAAAAGTACCAAAGCTGATCTCGAGGATCCGAACGGGATGCGGGTGACCTTCGGGACAACTTAAACGATGCGTCGAACCTACCGGAAGCCATAATGATTCCCCTATTTCGGGTCGATGAGGTTGCCCATCAATTTCAACGACCGCTCCTGAATCCAAGGCGATCCATAGTTCGGCACGATGGGTATGCTTTTGCAAACTGAGTCGATGTCCCGGAAGACACGTGAGGATCTTGACGGTGCTTTTTTCATTCAGACTGAATTGATCAAAACTACCCCAAGGCTTATCGACATGCAAACGTTTGGGTTGATCCATGATACGACCTCGTGTTTTTTAATTAAAGAAAATCTGTTTGGCCTTGTTGTTTTAATTTTTCCACAATTTGTTTAACGGATTGGACTTGATCCTTATGGCAAATGAGCACCGCGTCTCCACTATCCACAACGATCAGATCTTGAACACCTGCCAAGGCAATTAGACGTTCGGATCCAAATACAGCAGTATCGCGACTATTGAGAAACAATACGGAACCTTCGGATCCATTTCCTTCACCGTCTTTGGACAAAAAGGAACTAGCAGCTTGCCAAGAACCCACATCAGACCAGGGAAATTGAGCAACCAACACTGAAACATTCTTGGATTTTTCAACGATTTGAATATCAATGGGTTCGGCCTTCATTTGAGCATAGACCACGGGAAGTTGACTTCTGTTGCTACCTGCACGTTTCCATTCGTCAAGCAAGTTTAGGCCTTGGGGAGTGTGCTCTAAAAAGGCGGTTCGGAGGGTTTGGAAAGTCCAAACAAACATTCCAGCATTCCACAGTTGATGCGGATCTCGTAGATAGGTGATTGCTTGATCGAGTTGAGGTTTTTCTTTAAACGCTTTAACGGGAGAAAGGTTGGTTAAATTTTCAGCCTCAATATATCCATAACCCGTCTCAGGGTGAGTGGGGTGTACACCAAAAACTACGATTTGGGATTCTCTCTCGGCATGAATCACGGCTGTTTGTACATCTTGCTGAAAAGTAGGGGTATCTCCAATCCAATGATCGGCACTCAAGACGACCATGGTTCCTTGAGGAGTTCGAGATTCGAGCATCGTTAACGTTAAGGCTAAACAGGGTCCTGTATTTCGCCCTTCAGGTTCCACCAAAATATTTTCAAGCGGAAGCTCCTGAAGATTCTCTTGAATTTGTGGTACGAGATCTTCAGTAGTAACAACAAAAATATGATCGAGATCTACCAAGCCATCGAGACGATCCATCGTCGCCCGAAGCAGGCTGCGAGAGCCAACGATATTGATAAATTGCTTGGGCTTCTGACGGCGAGATCGAGGCCAAAAACGAGTGCCTCGTCCCCCAGCCATGATGACAACAAATACATTTGAATTAAGCAGAGAGGACATCACGATACGCGAGTTAACCCGCCACCTTAACCTTACGAGAACTGTTCACTTTCTTTTTAGACTTAGTTGTTGTTTTTTTTCTTTTGACCACTCTAGTTTGACGACGCAAGTCACGAGGGCTAGTTTTGATAGTGGGCAAGGGAGGGGGTTCTGTAATTGTCCTAGGAACAGGAGGTAAATCTTTGTAATTTGAGGAGCTGATAACGGGATCTTGAGCCCACAGAAGACTTGCCGTAAGACAGGTTGCAAAGGGGAGAGTGAACTTCTTTCTCATGCCTTAACAATATCAAGATTAATCAAAGCCAAGAAGGATTGGTTCACGCAAGGGGGTGGAGAGCGGGATAGGGGGTAGGTTGTCTCAATTCACCCCCTAATACTGCCTAGAGTCATGGGGTTTTTTTGGAGTAAACTGAGGCTCAATGCATCTATACGAGGAATATAAATGTCCCATGTCGTCCCCCCCTCCAAGCCCCTAGAGGATTGTCTCCGTCCCTTTCCCTCGTCGGAAAAAACCTATGTGGAAAGTTCCTCAGGCATTCGGGTACCTTTTCGAAAAATAACCCTGACCCCAACGCGATCCCATTCGGGTGAATTAATCACCAATGAACCTTTCATGATTTATGATACGAGCGGTCCCTATACGGATCCCTCTCAACTCATCAATGTCAAAAGGGGACTCCCAGCACTTCGATCCTCATGGATTCTTAATCGACAAGATGTTGAACAGTTGGAACGTCCATCGAGTCTCTATCAGCAATTAAGGCAACGAGATATCTCATTGGACCCCATTCGATTTCCATCTACGGGAAGGCCGCTACGCGCCCGAAGCGGTCAAAATGTTACTCAAATGCACTATGCTCGACAAGGTGTGATTACACCAGAAATGGAATTTGTGGCCCTGAGAGAAAATTGGGGGAGAGCCCACGGACAAGTTAAGGGATTGATCACTCCAGAATTTGTACGAAAGGAAGTGGCTCGGGGACGAGCTATTATCCCGTCGAACATTAATCATCCAGAAACTGAACCCATGATTATTGGTCGAAACTTTCTTGTTAAGATTAATGCGAATATCGGAAACTCATCTGTGGCTTCTTCCATTGAAGAAGAGGTGGAAAAGATGGCTTGGGCTACTCGCTGGGGAGCCGATACGGTCATGGACCTGAGTACAGGGAAAAATATCCATGAAACACGTGAATGGATTCTCAGGAATTCTCCGGTTCCCATAGGAACAGTCCCTATTTATCAGGCCCTAGAAAAAGTCGAGGGTAAGGCCGAAGAACTAACTTGGGATATTTTTCGGGATACCTTGATCGAGCAGGCTGAGCAAGGAGTCGATTATTTTACGATTCATGCAGGGGTTCTCCTCCGCTACATACCAATGACTGCAAATCGACTGACGGGTATTGTGAGCCGGGGTGGCTCTATCATGGCCAAGTGGTGCTTAGCTCATCATAAGGAAAGTTTTCTCTACACACATTTTGAAGATATTTGCGAAATTATGAAGACGTATGATGTTGCATTCTCACTCGGAGACGGACTTCGTCCAGGCAGTGGGGCCGACGCCAACGATGATGCACAATTTGCCGAATTGACAACCCTTGGTGAATTGACTCAAATCGCATGGAAACATGATTGCCAAGTCATGATTGAAGGCCCCGGTCATGTACCGATGAATCTCATCAGAGAAAATATGGATCGACAACTCACCCTTTGCGAGGAAGCTCCTTTTTATACCTTGGGGCCACTGACAACGGATATCGCTCCAGGCTACGATCACATTACGTCTGCCATCGGAGCCGCAATGATTGGATGGTATGGCACCTCTATGCTTTGCTATGTGACCCCTAAGGAACATTTAGGGCTCCCGAATAAAAAAGATGTGAAAGATGGTGTGATCACTTATAAAATTGCTGCCCATGCGGCAGACTTAGCTAAAGGACATCCGCTAGCTCGATTGAGAGATGAAGCGCTTAGTAAAGCTAGATTTGAGTTTCGCTGGGAAGATCAATTTAATCTATCGTTAGATCCCGATACCGCAAAAGAATTTCATGATGAAACCCTACCGGCGGAAGGGGCTAAACTGGCTCATTTCTGCTCCATGTGTGGACCTCATTTCTGCTCCATGAAAATTACTGAGGACGTCAGGCAATATGCTCGAGAGAATGGGTACTCTGAACAGGAGAGTATCGAAAGAGGATTTCAAGATAAATCTAAGGAATTTATTAAACAGGGAGCGGAAGTTTATCTTCCTGACTAACCTGTGAATGACGTTGAACAAGAATCGATTGACGACTTTTTTATTAGTCTCCGAGCTCATATCAAGAATGTATCCACTCGTGATCGAGCCATTCAGGTTATTGAAACTTGGCGTGCCTCATGGGTGGGAAAAAATAAGAGCATTACGGCAACCCATTCGGGCCATGGAAGCTTTTTACATTTCAATCTGTTTCTTAGCAACCAATGGTGTCATGCATTTGTATTTAGATCGGTCCCACGCCAAGGCATGAGCCTTCGGGGTCCTGATCCTGACCGGATGAGACGTTCGCATAAGATGAAAGCTAATCCTTTAGATCGAACACCTCTGGATCAACTTTTCGAGGATTGGAGCCAATTTCCAGAGGGTCGTCCCGCTGGGAATGCCATCGAGTTTTTTATCGATGAAACACCCGATACAACATGGGATGCTTGCCTTCAAGCGGTACGAACCCGCTTAGGCTAACCTCCCATACGACTCATTTCGATTCGAGGTTGTTCATTAGCTATGGCTCGTATCTCGGAATAACGATCTTGTCTCTGACCCCACTGTGAGGCTAATAAGTCGGTCAACGTCGGGATGCTCATAGATCTCCTAAGGCATGGTTTGAGATCGAGACCCTTGGCTGAAAATAGACACGTATAAAAAATCCCATCGGCGGTTAGTCGACCTCGATCACAGCCACCACAAAAAGCTTCGCTCACTGAATTAATAAACCCTATCTTACCCAAACCATCGTCATACACCCATTCTCGAGCTACATGGTTTTGGGGCGGGATGACCGGAGTGATGGGCCAGTATGTTTGTAAAAGCTGTAAGATTTCCCGACCCGTGACAACTTGATCGTTAGACCAATCGTTAGTATGGCCCACATCCATAAACTCAATAAAACGAAGCTGGAAACCCTCGGTACGAGCATACTGAGCCAAGGGATAGATTTCGCTTTCATTAACACCACGCTGAATCACCGCGTTAATTTTCATATTCTTAAAGCCGACATTTTTAGCTGCTTGAAGTCCATCCAAGACCTTCTGTATGGAAATTGAACGGCCCGATATCTTTTGAAAGAGATTAGGATGAAGGGCATCGAGGCTTACCGTGACACGATCAAGACCAGCATAGTAGAGGGCATCAGCTTGCTCATCTAATAGGAGACCATTCGTGGTAAGTGCGACCTCCTCGATACCGAGCGCTTTTATCTTATGGATAAGTTGGTTGAGATTGGGACGTAGGAGTGGCTCTCCACCCGTGAGTCTAATTTTGTTTACGCCAAGACGCATCGCTGATTGAATGACGAATAAAATTTCGTCAAAACTGAGAATATCTTCTGGCCTTAGGTAGGGATAGTTTTTATTGAAAACATCGGCCGGCATACAATATGTACATCTCAAATTACATTGATCAATCACTGACACTCGGAGTGCCGAAAGAGGTCGACCTAAGTGATCCTGAATCACAATGAGCCTAGATACATAAAGAATTGACTCATGTCTTAACGTACTTTCTTAGATTTTTATAAGACCGATTTCGATTAAACGCTGTATCAAAAAGTCATTTGCTCGGATGGGCGTATATTTTTTCTGCTCTCCCGCCTTGAGCAATGACGCAGGACAATCCAACATAACTTCTGGACGAGGATGAGCAAAAAAGGGCATGGAGTATCGAACCTCCTCGGCGGATTTTGGATTGACGACTCGATGCGTGGTACTGGGAATAATGCCGTTCACGTGGCGGCTGAGCATATCTCCCGCATCGACCACTATTTCACCCTCAAGTCCATCCACGGCGTGCCAATGACCTTCGCGATCTTGTAATTCGAGGCCGCTTTCTGTAGCCGCAGGAAGCAAGGTGATCAAATTGATATCTTCGTGGGCCGATGCTCGGACACCTCCTGGAATGAATCTATCTTTGAGAGCGGGATAATGAATGAGCCTCAGAATTGAATTTCCATGAACAACCATGTCCGCTAAATGTCGGTGAGGAAGATCAAAATATACTTCTAGGGACTCTAATAATTGTTGGGAGCACACCTCAAGATCCCGATAAAGCCCTCCTAGGCTTTCCTTGAATCGAGGTAACTCATTAGGCCAAAGGTTATTGAAATAAATGGAAGGATCGAAAGCATGGGGCGGGTATTCCTGTCCGATATGCCAAAACTCTTTTAGATCTGGAATAGGATTATCTTTAGCGTGCTCTTGACCAAATGCTGTATATCCTCTAGCTCCTCCCGAACCCTTAACGATGTAGTGATGTTTGGTATTTTCCGGAAGGTCAAAAAAAGCCTTGATGTCCTGATAAGCATGCTCGAGACGCTGGGGAGTAATACCGTGACCCGAGACCTTAACAAATCCAGTATTTTTCAAACTTTCGCCTAGTTGGCGAGAAAAAGATTGGCGATCCGAAGGACTTCCTTCTAAGAATTCTCTTAGATCTACGGTATGAACTAAAAAACTCAAGGGCGACTCCTTGCCCCTCTATGACGAGCAGGGCTACTGCTCGTCATTTTAGCGCTACCCCTTCCAGGAGTGGTGTTTATTTTGTTTTGGGCTTCAAGCCTAACTTTTCTCTAATTTGATTTTCAATCTCGTCGGCCATTTCAGGATTATCAATAAATAATTTCCGAATGTTGTCACTGCCTTGTCCGAGACGCGATTCTTTATAGCTAAACCAAGATCCGCTTTTTTGTACAATTTCGAGGGTCGTAGCCAGTTCCACTAGCTCGCTAGGTCGGGAGATACC
>CAWULW010000003.1:0-13386 GCA_963923615.1 uncultured Holophagaceae bacterium | reverse complement strand
GTTAAGCCCAGTCCCGCCCGCCTGCGTGTATATCTTAGAGAATTCATCCTTGACTAATAGGTCCTGTTGTTCTTTAACTAATTTCTCAAATTCTTCCATCAATTTCTGATGACGGTCTGATCGATTTTTAGGATCAGTCATATCCGTAATTTCGCCCCGAAGTTGTTTTGCTCTCAAAACAGAGTCTTCACGTCGAATCTCAGCTCTTAATTTATCTTGCAGATCATTAAGCTCTAGATCTCTTTTAATGTTTTTGGTCCCAATCGTTTTAGATCCCTTGAACATCATATGTTCGAATAAATGGGCCAATCCAGTGATTCCTGGTCGTTCATTAGCTGAGCCAACATGAGCGATCCAGCCCACAGCAATGGTCGGCTGATCGTTGCGCTCGACCACCAGTACTTTCATCCCGTTCGATAAAATGTGCTCTTTAACTGGAAGATAAGCAGAAGACTGACTAACCAGTAGGCTAGTAGCAGATATAAAAAAGGACATTAATTTGAACGACGAACGTCCCATGGGACCTCCATAAAGTCAGATACTCAGCCTAATATCTTGAACGGGGCTTTACATCCCTAAAGTTTTTACTCGGTTAAATGAAAGGGTTAAGCGGCTATTCTTCACCTACGAAATGTCCCTTAATTTGGTCAGGAAACACCAGTTGCCCCTTTTTTGGTGCAATTGCCAAAACATTATCTGAATTCAAAATCCTCCAATAAATAAGCCCGTCTGGACTTCTTGGGTCAATCAAATAAAAAGCAAGCCGAGATTTCCCCTCAGCAAGGGGGACATAGATGGCTGTGTGTAATTTTTCTTTTGTCAATAATGCTTTCGTATCCATATTTGAAAGCGGTAGCCAATGCCCCTCCAAATTAAGGGTTCTAATACCTTGAAATGACCTAGAACTCTCTACCCGCTCATCTTCAATAAAAGTCCAATACTGATAAGACACTGGATCGGGAAAAATTTGTTCAAAATGTATACCGTGATAGGACAATTTCTCCTTGATGTCATCAAGTCTATCTCCAAAAATGAGGTAACCCTCGGGTAATGACACCCAATCCAAATATTGGTAGGAAGTCATTGCAGGAAGATCAACCTTGATACGGGATTGTTCACCAATCAATCTGCCCTTCTCGTCTTTCAGAGGCTCTATAAGATCAAAAAGATATCGCTCTGATATTTTAGGGATCGCTTTTAATGGTAAGTGTTTTGGGAGTTCTTTTTGGGCTTCAGTTGTGATGGTTTTGATGGACGCTGCCCGTCGCCGGATTGTTTTGAGGCATTCTAATACAAAGGTTTTCGTGTCTAATACACGTTCTTTAAAAGAACGATATACATAGGCCTCACTCAAAATTGATAATCGGCCCTGAAGCACAGGATAATTAGTCAGAAAACGAGGACGCCAATCAAAAGTCTCCCAAGAATTTGGGTTGCCAACAATTTTTTGATCACGACTTGAAGGCGATATTTCAGGAGCGGGGTTTTCAAAGACATAAGTTCCATAATCGAAAACCGGAAATCCTTTCTTCTTAAGTTCTTTTCGCACATCTAGCAGAATGTTTTTGTTTAATTCCATTAGCGGATCAAATCCTGGACTTAAAGCCGGAGCATAAGTGAGATAAAATCCGTGGTAGCTTCCGTTAGTTGTGTGTAGATCTATCACAACATGTGGATTGTAGTCACGCAACATCCTCAAGAACCAGCTCGTATTTGTAGTTTCTACTTTCATTAAATCTCTATTTAGGTCTAGCCCTTTCGCATTTTCCCTTGTGCCCACTCCGCTCGCTGGATTTGGTTGATGCATTCGATGTTGGGGATCCAGTAAGTCGGTACCCTCTGCGTTGTAACAGGGCATCACTACAAGATCAATAGAATCCCTAAGCTGAACATGTCTGCCTTGGAGCCACTCTCTTACAAGCATTTGGACGGCTTCTTTGCCTTCAACTTCACCCGCGTGTATATTGGCATTGATATACACCCGAATTGGGTTTTTTTGCCTCGACTTGATTCGCCAAGCCATCAAAGGTTGACCCCCTTCAGTTTGTGTGGGTCCTTTGGGTGGGTGGTAGTTCTGTAACTCTGGGAAAATCCGCTGAAGCGAGCCCATAAACAACTTTACTTCATTGGTTGTAGAAGTTCTTTGATATTGACTCTGCTCAGGGATGGTTAAAAAGCCCTGACAGAGAAGGTGAACATGAAGTCCCAAAAGTAGGACAAAACGATTCATTGGGTGGATTGTTTATTTGTGGATTCCCTAGGTTTAAGTTGACCAAAGATTTGTTGGTTTTCGATAATAAAACCGATTAGAACCATGATGATCACACACCATAAGGCCAGGGTTCGTTTTCCTATTGCCAAGCCCTTAATTGCAGATTCAGAAAGTCCTAAAACCACAAATACTAAAAGAAGCTTATAGTGAAAATATTTGTTCACGAAGGGACTCTGCCCAATTTGTATATTTAAAAAAAGAAGCAGGATACCTATTATGAAGGTAAGTCGAAGAGACCAATTTACTAGTGATTTCCAAAGGGCAGCTGAAAGACCTTTAAAACTAGGATCCTTCTCCTCTAGGCCCGAAATAATTAGACAAGCAGATCCTCCGCCTAAAGCAGTTGCGAATAAAATGAGATGAACCCATTTCATAACTGAGAGAAGGGTGATTGTTTGAAAATCCATAACGTACTCCCTCTTAATCAAATTTCAGTTTAGCCTAATAGATATGAATCCACTTAAAGTAGCCATTATTGGTGTCGGTCACTTAGGTCAACACCATGCCCGCATTGCTGCTCAGTGTACTTATGCCCATCTAGTTGCTGTTGTAGATCCCAATGAAAAGAGGGGATCACAGATAGCCGAGCAATTTAGATCACGTTGGGTCCCGAAATGGACGGACATTGCTGATCAGGTCGACACTATCCACATTGTGGCGCCAACTATCTATCATCACCAACTTGGAATGGAAGCAATCAAACTTGGCAAACATATTTTGATGGAGAAACCACTAGCCTCTAACTTGGAAGAGGTCCAACTACTCCGTAAAGCCCATGAACAGTCTTTGATTATGGCGCCTAGAATAATTAGAGCAGTTGGTCACCTAGAGCGCTTCAATCCAGTAGTTCAAGCGCTCAGATCGCGGAAGTTCATTCCTCGTTTTTTAGAGACTGTGCGAGTCTCCCCCTTTCCCATGCGATCTACTGAAGTCGACGTGGTAACGGACGTTATGATCCATGATCTCGATTTGATAACAGCATTAGTCGGTAGGCCCATTAAAGAAGTGGAAGCCTTTGGCGTTCCAGTTCTGACAGAAAAAGCTGACTTAGTTAATGCTCGCATTAAATTCGAAGGGGGTACTGCCGCAATTCTTACCGCGAGTCGCGTCGCCCAAAAAAAAGAAAGGACGCTGAGACTATTTGGCAATCAAAGCTATGTGAAATTAAATTTCTCGGATCAAACAATGGAACTTTTGAGTTTAGTTCAGGCTAGCGAAGGGCTTCAAATCAAAAATGAAAAAATATCGATCGAAGAAGGAGAACCGTTAAAAATTGAAATAGAGCAGTTCTACCGAGCTTGTTTGGGCCTAGAGGGCGAATATGTATCTTGGGCTGAAGGTCATGAAGCGCTCAAGGTAGCTGACCTTGTTCAGAAAGCCGTAAAAAAAAGCCTTTTGGAGATTGAGGGTAAGTGAACAATTATGATTTAGCATCTTTAGCTAAGCCACTGATTACGGCACCTTTAGCATTTTCCTTTCTCAATTTAGACCAAGATTATTCCCAATCACTGGGATTTGATGGTTCTGCTTATAATCTTACAACTCGGGCTCTTTTATCCCATTGCTCTGGGCTCCCCCCTTGGTTGCCATACAATTCTACACCGTTGAAAACCCTACTTGAATCCGATATTCCATGGGGTGTACACCCACTGTTACGAAAAGCACCTCGAAAACTCGCTTGCTATAGCGATCTTAATTACCGATTACTCGCTGAACAGATTTCTTTAACTACACAGGAGGACTATTTATCATTAGCCAAAAAATACACCGTATTAAAGGCCTTCCCGTGGACATCGCAATGCACAGAAATTCCCCCAGGTCCCGACTATGAAGCCTGGAAATTGATTGATTCCCAAAACCTAATTCCACCTTATGATCCCTCATTGCCCCACGATATTAATGCACGTGCAGGTATGAAAGGTCATGCAGGTTTTTCGGCCAATTATGTTGAATTTAAAGAGTCTATCAATATCTGGATTGAAGATAAATTTCCTCAACGTATGGCTCAAGAACCCAACGCTGGAGAAAATGGTAGTTTATGGGGTTTGGGTCTTCAAAAATTACGCCAAGGAGCAGGCTCCCTTGGGAGTCTGCTTACTCGCATTCCACTGGGAGCCCTAAAAGCGCCTCTCATAATCGAAGGATCAAGCGATCACATCTCGCCAGAGATCCCTCAGTATCATGAAGGCGAATGCGATTGGTGGGGTCACTTTGCATTTACCGGCCCGGCTATTTTTTACCGACCGAAGGATCAAGCATGTATTGGACTTCTGACTCATCGCAAGGGTCCGGATGGAGAACTGCTTATTCAGCCCCAAATACACGCTCGACGCATAGAGTTGCTTGGTACGGTAGTCGAATCTCTTTAGTCTATATGAGTATGCTTCGATATCTTGCCCTTATTGTCTTCTCCGCTTACATGGTTGCGCAAGCTCCCATAATCCGTATTGGAATAGATACGACGCAAAATGAATACTTATTTTCTTTCGAAGATGGAGGTGTACTTCAATCACTAGAGGGGGTCCTCATCCGATCCTTTACCAAAGGTGAGCGTTTTAGGATTTGGATAGATAGTGCGGCGCAGAGTAAAGTCTCAGACGAGTATAGGATCCAAATTAATGGCCCTTTGAATCTTGACGACGCTAATCAATTAATTGATCAGTTGAAGAATCAAGGATTTGTGGCTGACAAAGTGATCATCTCAGATAGCGAATTCTACAGAGTACTTGTAGGTCGCTTTAGAACTACATCTCAAGTTGAAAAAGATTTTGATAAATTAAAATCCATAGGTTATGAAGAATTATGGATTAGTTCTGAGCGTAACTTGGACTTGGCCAAATCATCTGAAAGCCTTTATCTCATTACCCAACGATATGAACGTATTTTATTGCCGTCAGATGGGGTTAGCCTCAGGTCGCTCGGGCTTACAACCCAAATTATAAATAAAGGCAAATACCGAGGGTTAATTAATGTTGTACCTCATTACTCCGGACGCTTATCAATCGTTAATGTGCTTGATATAGAAACCTATCTTCGTGGTGTCGTGCCCAGGGAAATGGGACCCTCTGAGTTTCCAGATATTGAGGCCCTGAAAGCTCAAAGTATCGCAGCAAGAACTTATGCAATTGCTAATTTAAATAAGCGGATAAAAGAAGGTTTCGATCTAAACGATACCATTGCCGATCAAGTGTATGGTGGATATGATGCCGAACAGCCAATGACTGACCAAGCAATTGAAGGAACACGAGGCGTAATTGCTTCATATGAAGGTAAACCAATTCAGGCTCTTTTCATGGCTAATGCAGGAGGATCCACTATTGATGTTGGAGAAGTATTTGGTGGCAATGCGCCATACCTCAAAGGAGTGAGCACTTACTTCTCCGATGTACCTCATCTCTCTTACACTTCATCAAGCCAATACCCACAAATACTTCAATCGCATATTACCGAATCGCAATTGAGATTACTTATTGGTGGCCTTGTCACACCCCAATTACTTGTGGAGGACAAGCTCAATTCCAAAGTTGATATATACGATGCTCAATCACTATTGGAAAAAATTCAAAAAAAATTAGAACTCTATTCCACATCGATTCCGCAGGAACCATTAAAGTTATTGGGCGTAGCTCGTGCTTTTGGTTTCGATCGCGTGATGTTAGGACAGGATCGAATTGAAGATGCGGCTTATATTTTTGGTAACTCTCTAGATAGTAAAGATAGTCAACTCGCATATTTTCTATTGAGAAGAAATTTAGCAACCTACCGAGACCTAACTTCACCCAATGTGCCCGATTGGAAAACATATCTTAATTGGGTTTACTTATTTTGGAATGAACTTGCCCCATTTGCTTTCCAAGAAGGAACTTTACTCAGAACAGATGAAGTTCGAAAGAGAAGGGAAGAACCTCAAAAGATCAATCTTAATCAAGAAACTATTTTAGGTATCGAATTACCCGGTAACTACTATCAGTTAGTTTCTAATCTATCAATACCTGCCGGTGACCGACTTCGTTGGATTGTTGATGAACAAGGTCGCGTTACTTTTGCTATTCATCGTAAAGATCCCGATGGTATTTCACTAGACCGATTTCATCCTGACTCTCATTGGAAGCAGGACTATAGTGAATCTGATCTTCTAGGGCTTATTCGCCAGAGAGTACCAATCAAAGAAATACAATCAATAGAAATAAAACATAATCAACAGGGTAGGGTCATTCGAATGACGATTCGTGACCAAAATAAATCTTCATATGTCTTCACAGGCATGAGAATCAGAAATTTATTGAGATTGAAAGATAATGTGTTCAGTATGATAACTAGTGGCAAAGGGGCTAAGCGACGTTGGATTTTTTATGGCCGTGGATGGGGCCACGGTGTGGGACTATCCCAAACGGCTGCCTATGGCATGGCTCTTACAGGAAGAAAATATGACGAAATCCTCAAACATTTTTATTCGAACATTCAATTAACTACCCTTTATTAATGGTGGCCCCGAGAGGAGTTGAACCTCCAACCTACGCGTTAGGAGTGCGTTGCTCTATCCGATTGAGCTACGGGACCCGTTATCCTTTCATAATAGTATAGGAGATCAGATGAGTGCGGAGCGTTTTGCAATGAGCCTATTCTTAGTTTTGGGAATATGTTGTTCGAAGCCAATGACCATGCCGGTGATTGCTCAGGTTGATATCTCAAAAATGGAAGGTTCGTGGATTGAAATTGCTCGTATGCCCATATTTGCACAGAAAACATCTGAGTATGGATGGCAAGATCATTACCAATTACAAGCTGATGGAACGATTCTAGTCACAGGATCCTACCGAAAAGGTGGGCCCGACGGCCCATGGAAATCTGTGCACGGCAAAGTCCGCATACCTGATTCTCGGGAACCTGGAAAATGGAGTGTTCAATTCGTATGGCCATTTAGTGCTGATCAATGGATTGTTGATCTAGACACAAATTATCAATGGGTCTTCTTTGGCCACCCTAATCGTAGATGGCTCTGGATAATGACTCGTTCGGGATCTATAGATCCTAAACTTCTTGAATCTCTTATCACAAAGGCAAAAACTTTGGGATATGACACTTCCCAAATTATCTTTGATACCCCTTGGAGCGAAATAGCTCCTCGTTAGGCCTGCTTGGTATATTTGAGATACTCGGCATAGCTTCCGTTGAAGTCTTCGATTCCATTATCAGTAAAGTGCCAAGTTCGTGAAGCCACTTCATCGATCAGATCTTCATCGTGGGTAACCAATAGAAGTGTTCCTGGATATTTCTGAAGGGCCATATTGAGAGCAATGACTGATTCAAGATCTAAGTGATTTGTTGGTTCATCAAGCACAAGAATATTTGGCTTTTGGAGCATAAGTTTGCAGAACATTAATCGACAGGCTTCGCCACCACTTAGAACATCAGTTTTCTTGGTACCTTCCTCGCCACTAAATAGCATCTGACCCAAAACCCCTCGAATTTCTTCGATGGAAGCTTCTGGCCTAAATTGCCAAAGCCAATCGATCATTGAAATCCCTTTAGGGATGCTTTCCCTAAAGTCTTGAGCAAAGTAACCAATGGATGTTTCGTGTCCCCACTTAACCTTACCCCCATCGAGTTTCAAATTCTTTTCTGTGACACTGGGCCCATTAGCAAGAAGTGCATTCAGTAGACTGCTTTTGCCTGAGGCGTTTCGACCTAAAAGTACGATATGCTCTCCTCTCTGTACCATCCCCGTAAAGCCTTTAATGACATTGAGTTGACCATCCTTTGTTTTGTACCCTTTTTTTACTCCTTCAAATTCGATTGCATATTTCCCACCGGGTTTCTCAATATCAAATTTAATAAAAGGTCTTTGAATATTGGATCGAGCTAATTCACTTGGCTGAAGACGTTCAACCTCTTTTCGACGGCTATTCACCTGAGAGGACCGTGTTCCTGCTGCAAATCGAGAAATGAATTCGTTGAGCTGAGCCACCTTTTTCTCTTTTTGGGCGTTCTCCGCCTCAATACGAGATCTTACTTGAGTCTTTTGAATCACCATATCGTCATAGCCACCGGTGTACTGAATAATAGTTTGGTAATCAATATCTGCAATATGGGTACAGATATTGTTCAAAAAATATCGATCATGCGAAATGACAATAACAGTACCTTTAAAATCATTGAGAAAATTTTCAAGCCAATGAATCGATTGTAGGTCGAGATAATTGGTAGGTTCATCGAGAAGTAGGGCTTGGGGATTTCCAAAAAGAGACTGTGCGAGTAAAACGCGCACTTTTTGCCCACCCTGAAGTTCACTCATTGTCCGCTGATGGAGTTGTTCTGGAATATCTAAGCCATCAAGAAGGATAGCGGCATCACTTTCGGCAGTGTAACCATCTTCTTCAGCGACCACTCCCTCCAACTCTGCTACCCGAATACCCTCTTGATCGGTCATCTCCGTTTTTGAGTATAGAGCATCCCGTTCTTGAAGAGCTGCCCATAGGTTACGATTTCCCATAATGACAGTATCAATCACCCGAAAATTATCGAAGGCAAATTGATCTTGACTGAGAATGCCAATTTTTTTTGGTCTCTGAACACTACCAATCTGAGGCTCGAGATCTCCAGACATAATTTTCATAAACGTACTTTTACCAGATCCATTTGGCCCAGTGAGACCGTAACGGCGACCCGGACTGAAGACGGTATTCACATCTTCAAACAGGACACGGGAACCGTACCTCATGGTGACATTTTGAGTCGCGATCAATTTAATCTCCGCAAACATTAATCTTATCAAAGGATGCCATATCAAACCTTATTAAAGTCCTCATCTTATGCTTCAGATAGTATTCTTGATTCACAATATTCCCTGACATGTGCGAAGGTTAAAGAATGAATTTTTTTCAAGCTGCCTATGTATTACTCTCCTATTCCATAGGGATTGCTATAAGCTACTTTAGCGGTTGGCTGAAAGGCTCTTTAGGGGAAAGAAAAAAGGCATTACCCCCCCCACATCTTCCCCCACGTCAGTGGATTTGGATTCAGGCTGTAAGTTTGGGAGAACTTCTTTTGGTTGAGCCTTTGGTCAAAAAAATACTAGAGAAAAAAGTTCATATTCATATCACCACAAGTACGAATGCAGGCTTTAATCTTTTGAAGACATTGTTATCGACGACGCTAAAGGATGATCACATTTCAGGTGGTTTTTTCCCTCTCGATTTAGTCCCCTCATTAAAATTCTGGATGAAGGCACAACCTAAATCTGTGATTCTCATGGAAACGGAACTATGGCCCAATTTGATTCGTCTTTGTAAAAAAAATCAAATTCCAATCGGCATTGTTAATGGGCGGCTTACAAGGAAATCTCTTAGGTGGATCAAAAGATTGACTATGAGTAGTCTCGCCCAATTGGACTTTGTGATCGCCCGCGATCATGAAAGCGATGTTCTTTTTCGAGGCCTCGGAGCTCCCGTGGTTCATTTTGGGGGTAACCTTAAGGCTGCTTGCATTCACCCAGATCCCCTTACCTATCCTTGGCATGATTTGTCTCGACTTTGGAATTCCTGCCCTATTTGGGTGATCGGTAACACTCTTGATGGTGAAGAGGCGTTACTGCTCAATCTATGGAAACAACGAAAAAAAATCCAACCCAATTTAAAATGTATTCTTGCCCCTAGACAACCCAAGCGATTCGACAAAGTTGAGGTTCTTCTAAGATCTGAAAACCATGCTTACACACGTGCCTCACATTGGAAAAGGAATACCCAAATCCTCCTAAATGATATTTTGTTGCTCGATACAGTAGGAGATTTATCCACACTCTATCAACTCGGCGAACTTGCTTTTATTGGTGGAGGATGGATGGGTAGAGGAGGGCATAATCCTCTAGAGTCACTGCGATATGGCGTGCAAACAATAATTGGTTCGCACTATGAGAACTTTATAGATCTAGTCCCACCACTCCTAAGTACGGGATACCTTGCGGCTGTTTCCGCAGAGCAACTTTACGATTATGCTTATAACTTTCAGTCCCCTGTTGGAAAGGAACTAGATCCATCGCTTAGGACTGTTCTTTCTGATTTTGAAAAGGCCCTTGATCGCACGTGGGAACCTCTCCAGCGATACGTATAAATGATTTAACTTAGCCTACGTCAGTAATTAAAGATTTAATCTTATCTTTCGAGGCTGCTCCGACCATTTTGTTAATCATTTTCCCATCTTTAAAGACAACAAGGGTTGGAATGCTTACAATACCAAAGTCTCCAGCAGTTCTTTGATGTTGATCAATATCGATTTTGACGATTTTTGATCCGTTGGGTAATTCTGCAGCAATTTCTTCCAAGATAGGAGCAATCATTTTGCACGGCCCACACCAAGGTGCCCAAAAATCAACCAACGTTATCCCTTTTTCTATGGTTGATGCAAATTCTGCATCCCCTATATGTGCGACAGTTTGAGACATGCTAAACCCCAAAAAATAATCAAAATGAAATCTTAGTGTACCTCATTTGACAAAGGATTTAATCGTTGACTTTATTTTAAGATCTCCACACTATTAATGGATAATCCAAATCCTTTAAGCCCGCTGTATTTGGTCTCTTTGCGTGCGAGAAGTCTCATTTGGGTAATACCAAGATGTCGAAGTATTTGAGCACCCACGCCAATGTCTTTATCATTCATAAATGTGGGGGGTGCGAGGGTTTCCTCGATCACACCCTGTGTCTTTGCATGGCGTCGCAAATAAACCAAAACTCCAGCACCTTCATTTTGTAGATAGTCCATAGCTTTACCAAATGTATTTTGAGTACCTTGCTTCCCACCATTGAATAAGTCATCTGGAATTCTTTCGAGATGAACTCGAACTAACGGATCAAGTACTGTAGATAGATCTCCTAACACCATTGCGAGATGTTTACCTCCATCAAGAAGGCTCTCAAAATGATGAATATTTATTCGACCCCAATGCGTCTCCCGAGTCTCAATTTTTAAATGTTTTACTAGTGGTTCTTTTGACAAACGGTAAGCGACTAAATCAGCCACCGTGATCATGACTAATTGATGTTTTTGACAGAACGTGATTAATTCTGGAAGCCGAGCCATAGTGCCGTCGGTATTCATTATTTCGCAAATTACTCCACTAGGGTGACATCCGGCGAGTCGAGCTAAATCGACACTTGCTTCAGTTTGCCCCGTCCGCATGAGTACACCACCTGGTTTGGATCGAAGGGGAAATGTATGGCCTGGTTTTACAAAATCATATGCCTTGGATTTAGGATCAATGAGTGTTTTGATGGTTCTTGATCTATCAGCGACACTTATTCCTGTTGTCGTCCCACTCCGTGCTTCTACGGAAATACAAAAAGCCGTTTCGAAAGGGCTGCTATTTTCTTTGACCATGAGAGGTATCTGAAGTTTGTCAAGTAGTTCGCCTTCAAGTGCAACGCAAATGAGACCCCGACCATGCATCGCCATAAAATTGATGGCTTCGGGAGTCACACATTCTGCTGCTAAGGTTAAATCCCCTTCGTTCTCTCTGTTTTCGTCATCTACAACGACAACCATCTCTCCATGTTTAATTTTTAGAAGTGCATCTTCGATTGAAGCGAATGGATTATGGGATGATTCAACCATAGTTAAGCAGCTTTGACCCGAATTTCTCCAAAGGGTTCACTTTGTAAAAGCGAAACCTTGTTGATTCTCGACAATTCAAGCAGCGCGACAAAAGTCAACACAACTTCTTCTCGAGTGGCCACATCAAAGAACAGTCCCGACAAGGTTTTCCAAGAACCATCTTGAAGTATGTCGAGGACCTCTCCTATCCTCTCCTCAACGGTTTTGGGCTGGGTTTGAATTTCAACAGGAGGTGGGGGAATTAATCGACTGAGAGCATCCCGATAGTAGGAGAGGATGTCAATCAGGGTCACTCTAATCGGTTCCTCTTCGATGTGAGCATACTCCTGAAGATCAGCTTGGGGGATCATAGGCGTTGTATCCCAAGAGGTTTTCAGGGCTTCTAAATATTGCGTCGCCTCTTTGACTTGTTGATATTCCAAAAGTTTCTGGACTAGTTTCTTACGAGGGTCCACATCTTCTTCCCCAGGTACAGGAGGAAGCATCATTTTCGACTTAATTTGAATTAGATGAGCCGCCATAGCAATATATTCAGCAGCAATATCAAGATTCAATTCCTCCATTAGTCTCAGATACTCCATATACTGCTGAGTTATCTGCGCTATTGGTAGGTCGAGAATATTTAGTTTCTGATCTTTGATTAGGAATAGTAAAAGATCCAAGGGGCCCTCGAAGCCTTCTACTCGAATTGAATCTAGATCAGTAAATCGACTCTGAAAGCCCTCTGGAATCTTGATAACCATTCTTTCAGGTTTGTTTTGAATTAAAGATGAAATAGAGGAGTTATTCTCGAGCTCTGACATGGGGATATTCTAACGCATGCCCCGGCTTTCTAACGCTAGAATGAATCATCTCAAGTCTTAATTTAGGGAGAACATTTGACTCGACGGCCCGTCATGCCTAGTCCACGACCTGAATGGTTAAAAATCAAAGTCCCTGCGCCTGAAGTTGTCAATGAGGTGATGGATCTCATCAGATCTAAAGCCCTAGTGACAGTTTGCGAAGAAGCCCGATGTCCCAACTTAAATGAGTGTTGGGGTGTGCATCGAACCGCAACTTTTATGTTGATGGGCGATGTGTGTACCCGCCATTGTAGTTTTTGTTCCGTGACCAAGGGTCAACCGGGTGTTTTAGATTCTGAAGAGCCTCAACGATTAGCGGAAGCTGTTGCTACTTTGAAACTTAAATTTGCAGTTGTGACCAGTGTTAATCGTGATGATCTTCCGGATGGGGGAGCGGAGCATTTTCAAAAGACGATTCAATGGATTAGAACTTTGAATCCTGACTGCGGAATTGAAGTACTCATCCCTGATTTTCAAGGATCTCCGAAGGCGCTTCATATAGTTCTTGAAGCCCAACCTGAGGTACTTAATCATAATATTGAGACGATTCCAAGATTATATAAACGTGTTCGGCCGGATGCTGATTATCATCAATCTATGAAATTATTAGACAGCGCCCATCAATACCGACTCAAACATAATCCATCCATGAAAACCAAGAGT
>CAWULW010000002.1:0-16898 GCA_963923615.1 uncultured Holophagaceae bacterium | reverse complement strand
GATTCTGAGTTCGCCATGATTTGTTCAAGGCTTTTGGTTTGAAACATTCGCTTAAAAAAGGGGTGCATAGATTTCCATGTTTGCTTAGAGTATCAGCAGAAGGAAGTTTTCGAGAGGTTTGTCAGGTGGATTGGAGGTTTCTTTGACCTTGGTGTCCCCACGGCTGTAGGGCTTGAAGAGCGGTCTGGATACTTTTGCCGGGACGCTGCAACGAGAGCAACTCAACAGCATTTCCATCCCCTGCAGTCAGCCACGCACCTTCACCGTGAGACCAACTCAGGGTACCGGTGGACAAAGAAGAGGGTTTTATTAGACCGACGGATCTAATTTTTAGACGTTCGAAATCCAGTTTGAATTCGACACTCGGCCAAGGCTGAAGTGCGCGGACCTGCCTATGTATTTCGATAGCGGGTTGATGGGGGGACAAATCACCGCAAGCTTTAGTTAACTTAGGAGCCCACGTTACCTTTTTTTCGTCCTGATCAATCAAAGTATTGGATCCTTGCAGAAGGGAGGGCCAATATTGTTTGATCAGATCAGCCCCATCTTGAGCAAGAGTGGTAAGGAGACTCTGGGTATCAGTCGCTAAAGAGATTGGGCGACTCAAATAACCCAGGAGAGGTCCTGCATCTAAATTGGGTGAAAGTTTCATCAAAGAAACTCCGGTCTCCTCATCCCCTTTCCAAATGGCATAGTTAACGGGTGCCGCGCCCCGCCAACGTGGAAGTTTTGAAAAATGTAAATTCCACACACCCAATCGACAACTATCTATCATCCAAGTAGGTAAGATAGACCCGTAGGCAATCACAAAAGCAAGGTCTATCTTGAGCGAGTCCCACATGTCTTGAGTGGAAGATTCGGTCCAATCATTGGGCTGAAAAAGAGGCATACCCAGGGTTAAGGCTCGATGTTTTACCGGAGACAAGAGGAGATTTTGACCTCGCCCCGATGGGCGATCGGGACGGGTGATCACCACATCTAAGGCTTTAAGAGAGACCAATGTCTCAAAGGTAGGAAGTGCTACTTCAGGGGTCCCCAAAAGAGCTACGCGGGGTCGGGCCACTTATACGACCTGCAAATTCTTAATAAATTTTCTTTGCATGAGTTTTTTCTTAATAGGACCAAAGTATTCGACAAAAAGTCGGCCTCGTAGATGATCAATCTCATGACAAAAAGCTCTTGCTAATAGATCTTCGCCCACTAACTCAAACCAAGATCCATCCTTTTGTCGATTTCGAATCGTAACCCGTTGTGGCCGCTCCAGTACTTCGTGAATTCCCGGAATGGATAGGCAACCTTCGGGGCCTACTTGCCTACCTTCTTCCTTAATAATGGTTGGATTAATCAAAATAATTTTCGATCCAGGATCTTCTCCGCAAGAACAGTCTATGACAGCTAAATTTAAATTGATCCCAATCTGTGGAGCAGCGATTCCAACTCCGTCCTCCGCTAGCGCGGTATCGAAGAGATCGTCTACCAGTTGGTCTAACTCAGGAGTCCAAGGACCCACGTCAGCACTGTTAATTTTAAGCCTTGGATCACCCCAATGAATGACCTCTCGAACAGACATAACAACCTCAATTTCTATTATAGAATGCTGCTATTTACTTGGTAATCTAAGAGTTCGGAGAATTGAGGACTCATGTTACGTAACTTTAGAACTGCTATCAAATCCAACCGAACATCGGTCGCAACAATCATGATTGTTCTGACGATCGGGCTTCTGGCCTATCTCGTTCCTTCGGGGAATGCTATGGTCACTCCCGAAACGGTCCTAGGTCGGGTTTACGGGCGAGAGATCAAACAAAAAGATATTGATCAAGCGCTAACAGATCTGATGCAACGATTTGGGGGTGCTCAGGCCCAACAGGATCAATTACTTCCCCTTCTAAAGCCCCAAGCCATTCAAACTGTAATCCAAGACAAGATTATTGAAGAACTCTGTGAACGAGAGGGAGTGGTCGTCAGCGATCCTGAGGTTCGATTAACACTCGAACTAATTCTCAAGTCTCAAGCGAAACAACAACCTGAACTCAACGGGTTATTTGATGCTTCGGGTCATTTACAAAACATGGATGAACTGATCAAAATGTATCAGGAGCCCGTCAGGGCTTTTATTCAAACCGTTGAACGCGTCGCGCGAAAAGAAGCTATTCGACAAAAGCTCTTCCAAATCTATGCCAATAAAGTTCCGGTATCTCCGGAGCGACTGGAGCTCGAACATCGTCTAAAAGAAGAGAAGATTTCATTTAAATCCATTACCGTAACTCCCGACATCCAAGATATAGTGGATCCGGGTGACGGACCCCTAGAACTCTATCTCAAAGCTGAGGGGTCTTTCTTTAAGCAAGGGCTCCGACGCAAAATACAAGTTGTCACCATCTCAAGGGATATGATGACCGACTTGAATGTTGACGAATCGGCTGTACGAAAATCCTACGAAAATCAAAAGGCTTCTTTTACTAAGGCGGCGGAAGTCAAAGGTCGGCACATTCTCTTCGATGCCACAACTCCACAACAACTCATCGAGGCGAAAAAGAAAGCGCTTGAAGTCCGAGAGCAACTACTCAAAGGAGAAAAATTCGAGGTCTTGGCAACTAAATACAACGGCCCTCAAGCCGCAGGGCCAGGTGGGGACTTAGGATGGTTCGATCGTTCTCGCATGGTCAAAGAATTTGGTGATGCAGCCTTTAGTTTGAAAGTTGGCGAGATTAGCCCACCGGTCCAAACTCAGTATGGGATTCATCTCATTCGTATTGAAGATAAGCGTCCCGAACGTATTACACCGTTTGAGGAAGTTAAAAATCGTCTGCAATTAGACCTCATAGAAGAGCGCTATGCTCAAAAAGCAAAAGAAAAATTGGAGCTCTTAAGGAAAAAAGCCGGTCGAGGTGATCTCGCTTCTGCGGCCCAGTCTCTAGGTCTCAAAGCTATATCGACTCCTCCTTTTGAATCGTCCGATAGCCCCAGCATCGAGGGTATCTTTAATGTCGGCGATTTAGCCACTCGAGCCTTTAGCCAAAAAGTAGGCGAGGTCTCCGCACCTGAATTAATCGGCTCTTCCTATATGGTCTATCGAGTGGAAACAGAACTGAAACCTAGCGTTCCTCCCTTGAGTGAGATTCGTGAAAAAGTCCTTCTTGCTTGGCGTCAAGAACAAGCCGCAAAAGCACTTCGGATTCAAATGCAGAGTCTGCGAGCCTCCAATGCCCTTAATGCTTTCAAAGACTTAGGAGTCATCACAGAGACCAAATCCATTGCCATTGCTTCTAAGCAGGAGTTTGTGAGCCAACCCCTCATCCGGCAAGCGCTCCTCCAAACTCCAGTCAATCAACTCACTCCTATTATTTTTCAGGAAGACGGAACTTTTTGGTGCGCCCAAGTAACCCGACGAGAAGTAGCCTCCCCCCTGACTGTCGAGTCTAGATTGAATTTAGTTAGCGAAATTCAAAATCGAGAGGCGGGACAAATGCTTCAATATGAGGTCCAAAAGCTTCTCGAGGATGGTAAGTCCCGTCCAGGACTAAGATCGCTTTGGGGTCTTTGGGATGGCATTTGGATCGATGAAAAAGCTTTAGGACTTCCCAAGTAATTGAAGACCATCCATATAGGGTTGTAGAGCTTTGGGGAGGAGAATACTCCCATCCGATTGCTGACCGTTTTCCAGTATGGCAACCCATGTTCGACCCACCGCCAATCCGGAACCATTTAAGGTGTGCAGAAAACGATTCTCCGGCTTGGGTGTATGGGTTCGATACTTGAGGCCTGCTCGGCGTGCCTGAAACGTTCCAAACCAAGAACAACTGCTAATTTCCCTGTAGGTATTTTGCGAGGGGAGCCATACCTCAAGATCATAGGTTTTGTGGCTGCTAAAGCCCATGTCGCCTGTGCATAGGAGTACGCGTCGATAAGGCAATTCCAAGGCTTCAAGAATACTCTCGGCATGAGCCGTTAAACGCTCGAGTTCTTGCTCTGCATTTTCTTCCTGAATAAAAGTGACTAGTTCCACTTTATGAAACTGGTGTTGACGAATAATACCCTTGGTATCTTTTCCGTAGCTTCCTGCTTCGCTGCGAAAACAGGGGGTGAGGGCGCAGTGACGAATGGGAAGTTGTATCTCTTTAAGAATTTCATCTCGGTAAAGATTCGTCACGGGGACTTCAGCGGTAGGGATTAGATACAAAGGAGAGTCACCGTGGGGAACTTTGAAAAGATCGTTTTCAAATTTGGGCAACTGACCCGTTCCAAACATGGATTCAGCATTAACTAAATAGGGGGGTAGGATCTCGGTATATCCGTGTCTGAGGTGTGTATCAAGCATCAATGAGGCAAGGGCGCGTTCCAACTTCGCCCCTAGGCCCTTGAGAACGGCAAAACGAGATCCTGTAATTTTAGAGGCTCGCTCCAAATCTAAAATACCTAAGGCAACCGCAAGATCAATGTGGTCCAGAGGTTGTTGAATTGTACGAGGTGTTCCCCATCTCTTGATTTCTTGATTACTCTCAGTATTGGGACCCAACGGAACAGAATCATGGGGTAAATTGGGTATAAGTGCCAAGAAGTCGGTCCACTGAGACTCGGCCGAACGAACCTCCTGCTCGCAGTGTACCAAAGCTTCCGCAGATGCTTTTTGTTCTGCTAAAAGATCAGAGACATCTTGTTGAGATTGTTTTCGAAGACGAATGAGCTCCGTTATTTTATTGCGCTCCGCCTTGAGATGATCGAGGGCTTGGATCGCTTTTTTTCTGGCATTTTCAAGTTCAGCCCATGCTGAACGATCGAAGTCAAAATGACGATTTTGCAGAGATCGGATGCTGTCATCCAAGTGGTCTCTCAATATATGCGGATCAAGCATAGGATAAGTTTACTTTAGCCCTTGATGGCGAGGGATGATCTCAATAATTAACCATAAGGCATTAAAAAGGGCCCTTTAAGGGCCCTTTTTAACAAGACAGGTGCGGTTTATTGATTGAAGCGATACACAACACCCACTGTAAACCATGAGGGGTTAAAGACTTTATTCATTTCCGTCTGTGTAAAGTTGAAATTCACAGACCATTGTGAGGTAATGGGTCTTTCGATACCCACTCGGAATCCCCACTTGATATCATTGCCTACGAGATTATTTCCACCATCAGGATTCACAGCAGTTGTGCTAACGGCGGTTGTGTTGTTGAAAAGATAATTCGTAGCAGTGAGTGCATTCTGTTTCCAAGCGGTACCCAGAAGACCGGCATAGACATAATTGCCATTCCACTCCTGATAAAGGTCAAAGCCTGCTTGAAAGCTAGGACGGACGACATTGTCGAAACCCGTGCCTACTTTACCCTTAATTCCAAAAAGAGTTCCATGGAATCGAAGGTCCAAGCCAGGCGTTACCGTCTTGTGGATATTTACCCCGAGACCATAACCTGCAAGATTATTGCTTGAGACAATTTTATTTAGGTCAGCATTTGCAATCATCCCATTGAAGGAAATGGAAAAGGGTGAAGGATTTTGAGCCATCAAGGGGACGGTTAACAAAACCAGTGAGACGTATCGTTTGAGGTTCATGTTTTTAACTCCAATAAGTTTTATGTTAACCAATTACCACTTGAAACCTGTGGAGAGCCGAACGCTTCGGCCTCCTGAAAAGTTACCATTACCATAGACACCAAAGCCCAAGGGAGTTCCCAGAGGGATCAGTGAAGGCGTAATACCTGCGGCTCGGAACGAAGATACAGCTGTTGGAAGGGCCGTAGTTCCATTTGATCCTGCAATCGAGGTTGTGGAGTAACTCGCTAGCTGCCAGTGATTAAAGAGGCCAAAGACATTGACCTCAGTAAAGAAACGGACCTTATCCACAATGGGATATTCCAAACCTAATTTGAAATCGAAGGAATAGGTATCGTTGAAGCGACCGATTCCGCGAGGTCCATAAAATTGAGTGTAGGTATTGGGGTATTGAGTAGAAATAGTAGAACCTGCAGCAGCGGCTGCCACTCTAGCTCCAAAGAACTGAACGCGAGTCAAACTATAGGCACCACCTCCTGCGTAGTTGAAGGAGAGGGCTGCATTCATCGCAGCACCTTGTGCAGACTTGTTCGTATAGGTTAAGAACAATAAGGCACGATGACGTTGTTCCCCAGGGAGATAACCGTAGGGAGCGTAATCGGCATAAGTGCGACCAGCTGAGGTATGAACATCCTCATAGAAGCCAACGGGCTCAGATTGAACGGGTGGATTTCCGCCTTCCGCGCCAGTCGAATTACCTTGAAGTTTAGACATGGTCCAGTTACCGCCAAAGTTCCAATTACGATCTAAGCGTGCATTAAACTCCATCTCCACGCTCTCATAGTCGCGAACAATACGATTATTGGTTGCCCATCGCTCAAACAACACTTGTGAAGTGAGGGTAGTTCCAGCGATGTTGAGAGTGATTTCGTTGTTAGGCCCAATGGCTTGGCTTCGCGCGAAGAAATCGCCGCCTTTTCGTTTGTTGTATGAAATATTTAAGAAAGAACCATCGTTCCAATTGTGCCGGTAACCTAGCGAAGTTTCATCGCTGTATGGGGCTGCAGTGTTAGCTTGCGTACCCCGATTTAACGGTGATGAATAGTATTGAAGACCAGCGTTGGAATTGATTTGCCAATTATTACGATCAACCAACTGAGCGTAGGTAATATTGGCAAATGCATAGGGGGAACCGTAAACAGTGTTCACCCATGTGATACCGGTGGTTTGAGTAATGCCTTTAAACTTCCAACCTGTCGTGATCGGACTACCCGCACGGGTAAATCGATTCGTGAATCCATCGCCCAACTTTTCGACAAAGCGTGCTTTGCTGATGGTAAAGAGATTAGATTGATCTCCAGTGAGATCATAACGATACTGCACGCGGGGACTGAAGGCATCCTGAGAAGTGATAGGCGAACCTAGGGTGTCTGAAGCAGTCGATTTATCGTATCGAACACCCAACATCAACTGATGATTTTTGTTGAATGTTATTAAATCATTGAGGAAGTAGGAATCAAATTTATTTTTAGCGGCTCCGCGATCGGTTGCATAGTTGTATAAGCCTGCGTCATTATCCCAAGAATTTGCATCCACAACAAAGGTGCCATTGGCATTGTATCCAGCATTGTAGATGATCGATCCGGTTGGGGACTGATCATTGGCTGCAGCACGAGATTGACGAAGAAGTTCGAATCCCGCATCAATTGAGTGACTTCCGAGCCATCCATCATTAATGAAGTGATTTAAATTAGCGTAATAGGTTTTGATAATACGGGCATCACCACCGTCGGACTTATTAAAAATACCATTATGAGAATACAGTCCCGTGAAGCCAGCACCGTAGTAACTCACAATTACATCACCCAAGGCGGGATCTCCACCGGCGGATAAGTTTTGGTTTTTATAACCATATCGCGCTTCGAGGGTAGTGGCCGAACCTAAAATTCCTCGGTAGGCAATGGTTTGATACTCATTGAGATTGGTTTGTGGAACCAAGTTGCGAGGATCCATCGTAGAGGTGTAGTTACGATTTTGTTGCTGAGTGACTGCACGATTACCGGCAAGTTCAATGCTGTGATCTTGGCTAAGAGCGTAGGTTAATTTGAGATCATAGAACTGATTAGCCGAGACGGTCGTAAATTGTTGACCGGCTGTGGGGAAAATGTACGATGCTCCAGTGAGACCTCCGTTCCAACCATAGACAGCCATCGCAGAAGTCTGGAGGAGGGTACCCGTCGGATTAGAGAATGTGCCTGAGCCATAAGCTGCGGGCGATAAAATCGTAGAAGCGGTGAACCATAGTACATCTTTAATAATGGGCCCACCGATGAAGACGGTGTACTCAGCTGATTGAAGATCTGTACCCGGAGCAGGTCGACCTGTAGATCGATCAAATCTCATTCCCATGGGAGAAATAGCGGACCAAGCCGTTCGGCTGATGTTGGCGCGAATCGTTCCTGAGAAACTGTTGCTTCCAGATTTAGAAATGGCTTGAATTAATCCGCCTGAAAATCCACCATACTTGGCGTTGAGAGGAGATTGAATGACTTGAATTTCAGCAATGGAATCATCAACGTAGTAGGAGTTACGACCGTTGGTACCACCAAAGACGTTATCGGCAATATCAACTCCATTTAGTAGGAACCGTGTTCCAAAACCTTGTTGACCTCGGATTGACAAGCGACCACCATCCGTAAATCCACCCGCAGTAACACCGGGAGCTCGGAGGGCAGCATCGGCGATTCCGCGAGTAGTGCCAGGAAGCACATCAAAAGTCTCGGAGGTAAGCGTTGTTGAAGCTGAGGTATTTGTCTTATCTACACTTCCCTTGCTGGATGAGACTTCGACGGTAGCGGAAGCGTTTGCTTCTTCCATAATGAGGTCTTGACGGGAGGTCACAGAAACGCCCACGACAACACCGTTGGCTGGAGCGCTGACATAACCGTCTTTGCGAACAGTTACCGAATACTCACTACCAGGAGGTAGAAGGGGGGCACGATACATACCCTTGGCATCCGTACGAATCGAACGAACACCTTGTAGAGTCGGAGCTGAGATACGAACTTCGGCACCTTCAATAGGATTGCCTTTGCGATCTCGGACGGTACCCGTCAGGGCTCCGGTTGCTTCTTGAGCCATCAAGACAGGACCGGCTACCAATGCTAAAGAGAGCATGGTAAGAGAGGATTTAAATCGGTTCATTTGTTACTCCAAATAATCAGAGGGGTTAAAACTTGATACCAAAGCTAAGTTCAGTGATGAATCCGGTCTTACTGCCGGCGTTAGGGAATTTGACATTGGATTGAGTAATGTTGAGTTCACCACTGTAACGATCGGTAAAACGTTGACCAATACCAAAAGTAGGATTCAAGGTCATGGAATTGGTAGTTGGCGCAGTAGCAATAGCGGACGAAGAAACGAGAGTGTAAGTCGTTCCAGCCAAAGACCAAGTTTCACTTGAGCCTGTGTCGGTTTCTTTCACGGTCCAGCGTTGAGCGCGAAGTCCAACTTGATAATACATACCTTCACGATAAAAGTTGTCGCGATAAAGAATATTGAAGTCGTAGCCAAAAGACTCAGGTTTACGCATTCTGGTCTCATAGGTACCAGCTGGGGTGCCAGAAACTAATGCGGTACCTGCGGTGGATGTATGAGGGATTGAACTGACTAAATTAAATCGGCCAGGATTGATACGGTAGTTAATGCCTAGCACCCAATTATTTTTTGTGAATTCAAAACCAGAGGCAAAAGTATTCAGTGTTTCACCATCGTTAAACCCCGTTCGGTTTGCAATGGAGCCCGATGCATTCCCGGTTGTAAATTTGACAGCAACGTCCCAACCAGAAAAAGTTTGAGCTGAGAGGGTCCCAGCAACCAAGACGGCCAACGATGTGGCTTTGAAAATTTTTGTGATGCGCATCACGTGTAGTCCTCCGCGACAAAACTGTCGCAAGTGTACGAGAAGTGATTCTCGTGTTGGTTTATAGATATCTGCAAATTGATGTGAGGTAGACCTCAGCCCACCATTGGATTTGGCGTTTAAGTTAGATCCTATTTAGAACTTAAACCAATCCCAATGGAAAGTCTTGTCGAAAATAGATAAAAGGTTTCAGAAATATAAAAATATTTTCTAAGTCTAATGATTACAACTCTTAAGTTCCATTACTACTGAAAATTATCCATTGATTTCATATAACTACAATTATTTCAAGAATTAAATATCTTCTAGGCCTGTCATACGATCGACCCCCTGAACTTTGCGAGTTCTTGAGGCACCCTGTCCTCCGATGACCAATGAGCATCCCTGAGGAAGTCGCTCTTGTAGATCTTTAAGTAGACGTCGGACGCTCTCTCCAGCCGTGAGAATGGATAAACTCACGGCAACTTTCTGAGCCCCTACTTGCCGAGCAGACTTAGCAATGTTGGCTACGGGTACATCCATACCTAGCACTTCCGTTTTATAACCTTTAGAGGTGTAAATGAGCGCGGCCATCAACAAGCCTAAGCGGTGACGCTCTCCAGGTAAGGTTGTCATCAGGACCACTTCGCGGGGACCCCTGGCCTGCTGATCCAACTCATTGCGAAGCTTTCGTAAAAGATCTTCCAATACTTCAGTAAGTAATTTTTCGTGATGGATATCTAGTTTTCCTTCAGCCCAAGCAAGGCCCACGCGCTCAAGCAATGGAGCGACAATCTTGATCACAAAATCCCTCAATCCATTTTGGAAAAGAGCTTCGGCAAGAAGATTTTTGATCTTTTCCGAATTGGATGCTAGGGTCGCAAGCATCAGATCATCCAGAATCGGATCCTGCTGATGGGGGGCATTTTTTAGAACCATGCTTTGTAATTGAGCCGTACTCGATCGAACGGCGGTCGACGGTCGATGGCCAGAGGCTACCGCCTCGGCAATCAAACGGAGACGGTTTAAATCTTCCGCATGGTAGCGTCGATGTCCGGAAGGTAGACGCACGGGCATAGGAAAACCATATCGGCGTTCCCATACCCGAACCACGTCGGATGATAGGCCTGTCTCCGAGCAAATATCACCAATACTTAGTAGCGATGTATTCATACAAACTCCTATTGTCTAATTATATTACTAGACAATATAATTGAATGTCTATTTAATTATCTAGACAATAGGTCTTTTCTTTTTCCAACCTTCAAGGACGGCCCTAGCTTGTTGAGGATCTAGTTTTTCCTCTAGAACTTCCAGCAGGATGGCTATTTCACTATTCCAAGCGTCCTGGTCTTTGAGTATTTGTTCACATTCCCAAAACGCCGAAGGGGGGTCAGTCAAATCCGCAGAGGTGTGCAACGTCTGGGTATCTGGAGTATTTAAAAGATCGGAGGTGGAACGATGGAAGGCATCGACAGGGCTGGGGGCATACATCCGATTGAGCCACGTTAAAAGTTCACTAAATCCATGGGGTTTGATCAAGGGTCCAACCACTCCGAGATAATCGGTCTCCGTCCATCGAGGAATCTCAAGGGCTCCATTCATCAACCATGTTTTGGAAAGTAGATGGGGAAAATCACTACGAAGTAGCTGAAGGATACGATGACTGTGGTCCTCTGGGAGATCGTGATCGAGCAAAATGGCTTGAACCTCGATACGTAGAAGATTTTCCCGAACGTCATTCCATTGGGTAACTTGATGAACTTCCCAATCTTGTCGTGAGACCAAAAGCCGCTCCAGGGCGCGAAGCAAACTATCATTATCGTCCAGGATTAAAAGATGCATCGATGCGTAACCTTATTAACGAAACCAAGCGCGAACGGCGCGTGTCGTGGGGGTTTCAAGAAGATTGAGTAAATAAATTTGGTCCCCGGTCCAGACCCAAGCTTTTCCGTGGGCTTCAAACAATTGAACCTGGGGACCCTCCCTGAGATTCACATGGAGTTCTGGCCGAAGCACGAGGGCCTGGCGGGTTTCGCTTGCAAAAGCTTTTTTTAGTTCATCGTGCCAGCGCGTGGGAGCGATGGAAAGGGCACTACCCCAACGATGTCCTTCGTAGGAGATCCCTCCGGTGGATGACCAAAACCATCGATCGGCATCCCGAGGAAGTTCATCTAGAGATCGGTCGAGCGTACGTAAGGATAAAGGGGCTTGGTCATCAATATGAACAAAACCTAGCCTAGTGTTGGTTTGGGAATTTTCGATTCTAAAACCAAGAGGGAAGTGAGGGATGAGTCGACCCGCACCCCCTTGACTACGTTTCCATCCGGAAGAATCTAAATGCCATAAAGTCCAAAAAGACCCGTCGCTGACCCATAGTTGATCCTCGTGAGGAAACCATAGTTGGTGCGACTTGGACCAAATCAGTAGGGCGCGGTTTCCCGGTAAGTCCTGCCCATCCTCGGAGAGGGCCTCGGGTTCTGTCGCAACATCCTCGGGCATTTTTTGAAAACCCACTTCTTGATAACGAGCCAAAGTGGACTTCGAAAATTCATCGTTCGCTGAAAAGGTACTGATCAAAAGACGTTGGCGCTTTTCAAAGAAACCAATCATGACCGAGCGACCATCCCAACTAAAACGACTCCAGGGGCCGGAAGCAATGGACCATCGTGTTCGGTTTTCCGGATAGTCAATCAGTTGTGTTTCATAACGATGGGCGGCAAATTGAAAGGTAATGAGAGCTTGCTTACTATTTTCTGGATTCAAGCGAAATGACACAATGGGAGCTTCATAGGGATAGACACGCCACTCCAAATTCCGCCAAAGGTAGACTTTACTTCGTCCATGAGGACCGTTCATCGCAAAGCCGTGTGGGCTTGAGAAGGGTGAAATAGGTTCCCAAGGCAATCCAAAGAAGAGAGATCCGAGCGGATGGGATTCAGGCTCGAGCCCATCAGGGGAGATCGGTCTCCAGCCTGGTTCTAAACGAAGGCGAGCCTCGATCGTAAAATTCTCAATTTGTTGCCATACGGAACCGGAAGTACTATCCATAACAACTTCATCACTACGTTGAAATAAACCCTGAGCAAAAGAATAGAGGAGTAATAGTGCTCCAATAAACAAACTTGCCATGATGTAGCGTCTAGGAAACAGGCAAGCACCTCTCTTCTCTAGTTTAAGACTCCCGATATTCAAAATGAACTTCTGTCACGTTCAATAAAAAAGGACCCATCAGGGTCCTTTTTTATTGAGCAATGTTTCAGTTTTAGAACTGAACCTTGACTCCTACACGAATCGAACGGCCCGTGTTCCAACCAGTTTCATAACCATAAAAAGGATTGGGTTGAGCAGAACTTGTCGTTCCATAAATATTCGTGGTAGTCGCAGTACGACGATTGAACATGTTAAACACAGTGACATTGGGTGAAATACGGTAGCCCATGTACTTAAAGCTGTAGTCTAGCAACATGTCAAACAACACGTTCTTAGGTGTACGTCCCTCGGAACCATATTGACCGAACTTAGGAACGGCATTGCCGTATCCACCAATATCTAAGCCAGGGTCACCTGAAGCAGTCCCGTCATCAAAGAGGCTCTTAGGTGTACCATACTGAGCGACACCCGAAAGACCAATGGTAAGAGGATTGCCGAACAAGTCGGTTGTGTAGCTTCCGAAAACTTTGACGACATGAGTGCGATCGATGGGGAGTAAACCTTCACCCACATAAGGCCAATGATCAAAGGTAGAGGTAATTAAGGCATCGGCTTGTCCATTGCTGGATTGTCCAAGACCTTCGTAAGTTCCGAAGAGCTTGCTCCAGGTATAAGAACCATTGAAGTACCAAGCACCGTACTTCTTTTCACCTGTAACCACGACAGCGTCGTAATCGTTGTAGGCTTCTTTAAATAAATTCTCAGCAGCGGTGAAACGAATCTTGCCGTTGGAAAGTCTAGGGTTACCAGCATCATCTAAGAAGGGGCTAGGTGTATACGAAACCGCACCGGGCTTAGGATTCCAAAGAATCGAATATCCACCGTAGGTTTCATCCAAGACGGAGTCTTCGATGGGGTTACGGAGCTTACGGTTGATGTACTTAGCGCCCATGGTCCAGCCATCAAGCATGCCGCCCTTGAAAATGTGGTCGATACCCATGACCCATTCAACACGTGACGTCAACTTTGTCCCATCGGCGACTGGCGGGGCTGTAAAGTAAATGCCGTAATCGATGCGCGACGACACGTTGGCTAATACATTCGTGGGAACATTGATGGACCAAGCACCAGTCGTGTTGTTATAGGAGGTGTTGGCAATAGAATAGTAGTTACGAACGTAAATTTCCGTGCCACCCGTACGCATAATGGGCTGCATGGGAATAGCAACAAAATACTTCGCGTAGTTGATCGATAACTTGGTTTGACCGGTATTGTAGGGATCCCAGGTTAAACCTACGCGAGGCTGGAAGAGATCCTCGAGATCATCAAACTTAAGAGCAGTCACACCTGCGTTGTTGATGACTTCTTGGCTCTCAAAACGACCACCGTACGAAAGACGAAGGCCGGGAGTCATTTCCCACGTATCTTGCAGGTATGTCGCCATGTATTTGGCTTTGATCGTAGACTTCTCGTTGTAATACCACTGACGATATATACCATTGAATAGACCGCTCGTTGAACGACGAATCACGACGGTATAAGGAAGAGACTTCGTTGATAAAACACCAGGACCATTAAAGAACTGAGCACTTGCACCAGAAGCACTATCATCCAAGGTGTATTCGGATTCCATTGAGGAAATACCGATCTTGTAGTTGTGATTACCCGAGAACCAAGACAGGTCCGCTCGATACTGCGTGGTGACATTTTCGTTGAGTCGTTCGTAGACTCCGTAGCCGCCACGGTAGAAAGATGAGCCTGCGGTTAAACCAATATTTTGGGCTCTCATCGTGTCATTGACTAAATTATTGGTCAAATCCACTGGAGTTGTGGTGTTGGTGAAGGTGGTTTGACCCGCCTTTACGGATAACTGAACGTTGGAAGAAATGTTCCAATCGTAGCTTAAGCCATAATTTTCAGTTTTGAATTTACTGCTGACACCCCAGTTAGCATCTCCACTGTAGGGATAGGCAGTCGGCGTCGAAGAGGTTGATTCACGATTTTGGAGAGTAGCTGTGATCTGTTGATCGCTCGTGAGGTAGTAGTTAACCTTGGCGTACAGATTTGTGTCTTCTCCTGCGGTACTAGAATTGGTGAGACCAAGGAGATTAGTACTTCCGGGTCTGTCGGTTTTGGTTTGATTGACACCGATGAAGTAGAACAACTGATCGGGGATCAAGGCGCCACCAACGGTCACACCATAATCATTACGTTCGAAAGGATTGCCTTGTTGAGCAGCAGCATTTTTCTTAGGAACCGCTTGACTCTTGTAGAGATCTGAATTCACCCAAGCAGAACCTTGGAACTGATTGCTACCCGATTTGGTGACGACAGAGAAGACTCCACCAAGAGCACTGAATTCAGGCTTGAATCCGCCCGTTTGCACTTCAACTTGATCGATGAAGTCAACAGGAAGAGATCCACCCTGAAAACCCTTACGCATATCTTGAGTGCTGACACCGTCGATGTAGTAGGAGTTTTCTAAACTCGACGCACCAGAAATAGAGGGTCCACCGAGCGCTCCCGAATTGGTGACGCCTGGGGCCAACTGAATGAGGTCATTGAAGTCTCGGCCCTTAGGAACAGAGGTTAGATTCTCCATGGAAATGGATAGACCTGTTTGGTTGGTGGTGAAATCTACCACCGCTGCCGAGCCCGAAACGGTAACGGTCGTCGATCCTAGAGGAGCGAGACGGAGCGTTAATGCTTGATTCTCATTGGTGACAACCAGAACCGAAGCGGTTGAATTTTGATAGGAATCGGCCGAAACCTGAACGGCCCAATTACCAACGTTCAACAATCCGAAACGAAAGGTACCTGCAGCATCGGTGAGCGCAGTACGAGTGATTTGGCCTGAGCTCATTTTGACACTCGCGCCGGCTACGGGTTTACCGTTAGCACCAACCACGATTCCAGAAACACTACCTGTGGTAGTGCTTTGGGCAAAAAGAACAGAGCCTGAGATTAAGGCGATCGCCGTTAATCCAAGTCGTGAAGTAATACGGTTCATATTATGAACTCCCAAAAGTCCTGAATCGTCAGGACAGGTTTGATAACAAGAAAAACCATGAAACCCTAAGGTTTCATAGACCTACAAGCAATTTACACCCTCGTTACAGACAATGTCTAGGTTAAAAGTGAAACTTTTTTTTAGCGACAGGCACTCTACTAGGACCTTTTATAATATTAAGTCTAACGATAACTGTAATTACAATTAAATAACTTGTTGATTAAACCTTTGTTTTCCAAAAGATTAATGGGAGTCCTTCATTTGATGAACTACGAACCGAAAGGAAGGTTGCCCCATCTTCATAAAACCGAACGGCGAAGTTTCTTCAGGGTCTCGTCGCCAGCAGGGAATACTTTGCGATAGTGATTGAAATGTTCTCGAGCTGATACAACATTCTGTTCTGCTTGATCAATTAGAAGTTGCATTTCCCAATAGACTTGGACCCATGAAGAGGATTGGGACGCCTTGGACGCGAGGGGTTGTAATGAAGCTCGTGCCTCTTGGGATCGCCCCATCAGAAGTTGTTGGTTAGCAAGTTGGATATGTTCCCATGCTTCAAGGGATTGGGGGGTCTCGGATAGGGCAGGTTGGCCAAGGACGAGTCGCCAAGTGTTAATCATGTTGATGAGACCATTGCGTTGGCTCGAAGGAACGCTAGTCAAAGAACTTTCCAGCTGCGGAAGCACATGGGCGATCGACTGGGCAAGACTATCGCCTTTTTTAGGATCAAAATCGGTTCCTAGAGCTTCCACTCGAAGTGCACTCAAACGAGCCTGAAAAGCAAGTACCTCTTTCTCGCGGGACTGTCTTATAAAATGATTGGCTAAAAGTAAGCCCACCAAAACTGCGCCCGCCCAAAGAATCTTTTTAAACACCTGGGCGGGTTCTTCTTTGGAAAGATTTTTTTGAAAATGATCAAGGCTTGGGGCGGGTTTTTGAACTTGAATGAGTTTGGGATTATGCGATTTCGCCATGGGGGTTGAATCCTTAAAAATCAGGTCTAACGAATGGTGCCTGGAGAGGGAATTGAACCCCCGACACAAGGATTTTCAGTCCTTTGCTCTACCAACTGAGCTATCCAGGCAAATGCCATCAGACTAGGCAGAATATCATTGAAATAGAGCCTAAGCAAAGTACACGCGAGGAGACCATGGACGACCTTAAGCATTTAAAATTGCAAGTATACTCGGCAGATTGGTGTCCGGACTGTCGACGCTTGGAACAATGGCTCAACTCCCAAGGCGTGACCTACGAAAAAATTGATATAGAACAAGTCGAGGGGGCGGCTCAAAAACTTGAGGCCGAAACTGGGAAGAGGGCCATCCCATTTCTTTTAGTGAA
>CAWULW010000001.1:0-31450 GCA_963923615.1 uncultured Holophagaceae bacterium | reverse complement strand
TTTTAAAAAATTCTTTTTTTACACCGGTGGGATCATTGCCAACTTGATCACCGCTTTCTTGCTGCTTGTGATTGTTGGAGCAGATAGCCAGCGCATACTGACGCGCACTCCAGAATCCTCACCTCTTTTAGTTGCCCAAGTGGTCAAGGAAAGCGCAGCAGAACGAGCGGGGCTCCTTCAGGGTGACCAGATTTTAGCCCTTAATGAGTTGCGATTCCCAGGTGCGGATGACCGTCAGGCAGTGAACTTTATTAGAGGGAAGGGCGACCAACGTTTATCCATTTTGATCGATCGTAATGGAAATCAAATGTTACTCAACGCAGTCCCTCAAAATATTGACGGCCAAGGAAGATTAGGCATTCTCTTTCAGCCCACGAAGTATAAAGAAATACGTAGACCCTTTGTCGCATCAGATTGGATTGTAGGCCTAAGTTCTGCGGGTCACCTTTTTGGAGATATCAGCTCCCAAATATTTGCATTTTTAGGACGCCTAATACGCTGGGATATTTCATCGGATCAAGTCGCAGGACCGATTGGAATTATTCAACAAGGTACCCAAGCGGCCAAAATGGGCTGGTCCGCTTTTTTAGTCATGGCAGCTGCTATTTCACTTCAATTAGGTATCTTAAACGCTCTGCCAATCCCTTTGCTAGATGGAGGACATGTTGCCATTATGACTATTGAGGCGATGGTTCGACGTCCATTTAGTTGGCAAGTCAAGCAGCGTATTCTAATGGCAGGATTTGCTATCTTGATTACCATTATGGGTTCAGCAATCTTTCTGGATATCGGAAGACTGTTACGCTAATCTCGATCACCTTTTCGAACACGGTCCATTTCTCTCTTGGCTTGTCGCGCTTTTAATGCAGCTTTTTTGTCAGGAGCTTGTTTTCCTTCAGCTAGTGCAATGCGAATCTTTATTTTGCCTTGCTCATTAACATAAATGGACAAGGGCACAAGCGTAAGACCCTTGCGCTCAATATGTTTTGCAATTTTAACAATCTCACTTTTATTGAGGAGTAGTTTACGGTTACGTAAGGGATCATGGTTAGTCCATGAGGCACGAGTCCAAGGAGCAATATGGCACTGACGAAGCCAAAGTTCGCCTTGGATATGATCGACATAAGCATCCTGAAGCTGACCCTGTCCATCTCGAAGTGATTTAACCTCACTTCCAAGCAGAGCGATGCCAGCTTCCCATGACTCAAGAAGATGGTAGTGAAATTTAGCTTTTCTATTGCTCACTAACTCGTTGACCATGTGTTCAGTTTATCGAAATAAAATATGTCTTAGACAAACAAGCGAAAGATCTCGTTGGATAGCAGCCTTCCTTTAGTGGTAAGTTGGACGTGTGAGTCCTGGAACATCACTAATCCGGCTTGTTCAAAATCTTTCATGCGGTGAGTCCATGCTTGCAACAGTGGATCCACGTTTAACGTTAATGCCTGTTTCGAAAATGTATCCCAATTAATACCTTCTCCGAGTCGAAGTCCTAGAAGAGGAATTTCCATCCACTCATCGATAGGATCAAGTTTCTGAATAGAAAGTTGACCCATACCTTGCGTCCACACAGGGATCGATAAGTCCGAGGTCCATCGATAGGAACCAATATGACTTGCCGCACTAGGTCCTAGGCCAAGGTAGGGCTGCCGCTTCCAATATTTCAAATTGTGTCTCGATTGGGCACCCGCTTTTGCATAGTTACTTATTTCATAAGCTATAAAGCCCTGTTGAGGTAATCGATATTGAAGAGTCTCGTAAAGGGAGGCTACACCATGCTCATCGGGCAAAATTACCCTACCTGCATCCACCTCTGTTTTGAGTGCACAGGCTTTTTCTAGGTCTAACAAATAGACACTAAGATGATCGATACCCCCATCGATCATTTTAAGTGCGTCAGAGTAGACAGATTCGGGAGATTGATTCGGTAGTCCTAGAATCAAATCGCCTGAAACATGATCAAATCCTGCCTTGTGTGACCAATCCAAAGCCGTCAGCGCCTCCTTAGAAGAATGAATTCGACCCAGTGATTTCAAGAGATCATCATGTAAGGTCTGAATTCCCCAACTGATTCGATTGAAGCCAAGTTTCTGAATAGACATTAACCAAGCTAGGGATAAATCACCCGGGTTAGCTTCTAAAGTATGCTCTACGTTAACCGTGGGTTTGAATGAATCATGAATGGCTTTAACGATAATCTCAATCTCAGATTCAGATAAAACAGATGGCGTTCCTCCACCCCAATAAATGCTATCCAATTGTGGTCGATTAAGTCGTTGGCCCCATTGTTCAATTTCTCTAATAAGAGTATGGATAAAAGGATTACGATCCCCTTCTTCATGTGTACGAACAAAAGAACAGTAGGTACAACGATCTTTACAAAAAGGAATATGAAGATAAACCCCTAGGGGCTGATCTTCTAATGAAGATATAATTTCAGCTCCATAAAGCTGAAAAAATGTTTGGGTATCCATGGTCGTCCCTTAGGACAGAGCATCCATAGATTCACATAAAAAATGCAGAATCATTTCGTGTATTTCTTGAATACGGGCTGTTACTTTCGATGGGACGATGAAGGCATCATCTACGAGATCTTTCAGGAGACCACCGTCTCGTCCTAGAAGACCTATGGTTCGAAGATGTTGAGCCTTAGCTGTTTTCACTGCACGGATGATATTAGGGCTTTGTCCACTCGTACTCAGAGCCATCAGGATATCTCCAGATCTTCCAAGCCCTTCAATTTGACGAGAAAAAACAGATTCAAATCCGTAATCATTTCCAATAGCAGTAAGGGCAGAAGTATCTGTAGTAAGGGCTAAAGCAGGGTAGGATTTCCTTTCCTTGAGATATCGACCGGTTAATTCTGCAGCGAAGTGCTGTGCATCGGCTGCGCTTCCTCCATTTCCGCAGATTAGAATCTTGTGACCGGAAGTCATAGCGGCATGCATCTCCGATGCAAGTTGGATGATATGTTGGAGCTCAGAATTCAAAAAACTACTTTGAAGTTCTGAGGACTCTCGGATATTTCTTTTGAGTTGGTCGATCAAGGGATTCCTTATTCAAAGATAAAATTAGTTTACCTCAGGGTTGTCGGAAGATTTCTCTAGGCTTCCCTACGCCTCGATCGGGACCAATGACTCCTTCACTTTCCATTCGATCAATGATGCGCGCAGCTCGACCATAACCAAGTCCTAATTTACGCTGCAACAAACTTGTACTAGCCTTTCCCTCACGTACGACAACTTCAATAGCCTTTTGATAGATGTCGCCTCCGCTATTCGAATCCGATCCGATTCCCATGGCTTCTTCAGATTCGTCCGTTTCGATAACTTTAATCAGTTGCTCATTGTAATCAGGTTGTCCACGATCTTTCAGCCAATCGACTAATCTCAATGTCTCTGTTTCGGTCAAGAAGGGTGCATGAATTCGACTCGGCCGAGCTGCACCAGGAGCCAAGAAAAGTCCGTCACCCTGTCCGAGTAAATTCTCTGCTCCCGAGCAATCTAAAATGGTTCGAGAATCAATCTTTGTACTGACTCGATAGCTTAATCGACTTGGAAGATTAGATTTAATGACCCCGGTCAAAATATCTACTGAGGGACGTTGCGTAGCTAGAATGAGATGAATACCTACTGCACGAGCTTTTTGTGCAATGCGAGTGATACTATCTTCTACTTCGGTTCGTGCAACCATTATGAGATCAGCTAATTCATCAATGACAACTACGACATAGGGCATCGGCTCCAAAACCGATGGACGATCGGGCCACTTAGGGTTCGGAGTAGCCTCGGGAAGCGTAAAGACACCCCCGTGTTTCCCAATTTTCTCGTTGTATTGCTCCAGGGTTCGGACACTTAATAACGCTAAGCGTTTATAACGCTCTTCCATTTGTGCTACCACCCATCGAAGCACTCTTCCCGCTTCTTTCATATCAGTCACCACCGGAGACCAAAGATGAGGGATATCTTCGTAGATGCCCATTTCCACCATTTTAGGATCGATCAAAATTAATTTGACTTCATCAGGCGTTGCCCGAAGTAGGATGGAACAGATCATGGCATTGACCGCCACGCTTTTGCCACTCCCCGTGGAACCCCCAATCAATAAGTGGGGCATACGAGCGAGGTCCATGACCAATGGTGAACCTGCAATATCTTTTCCTAAGGTCATGGTCAGCAAACTCTTGGATTGTATAAAAGATTCCGATTCAATAATTTCTCTGAAAACAATAAGATCGCGCCGGGCATTAGGCACTTCAATTCCAACAGCATTCTTACCCGAGATACGATCCATACGGATGGCTTCAGCCTGGAGTGCCATTGCAAGATCCTCTTCCATATTTAAGATTTTGGAGAGGGGAATACCAGGATCAGGTTGAAACTCATAAACGGTCACAATCGGACCAGGTCGATTGCCGATCACTTGACCTGAAATTTTAAACTCTAAAAGTTTTTGAAGTATAGCCTCCTGAGTGTTTTTGATAGCCGACATATCCATCTTTTCAGATTTGGAGGGTTCATCAAAAAGGGCTTTAGGAGGTAAACTTCGATCGATATTTTTTTTAATTTCTCTATGTGCCTTGGGCGAAACAGGTAGGGGGGGCATGGGTAAGGGAGGCTGAACAATAGAACGACCTTGTCCATCCGTTCCCGTTTGGGCCTCCTCTAAAAAGGTTTCTGCTTGAGGACCACTAGCTCCTTGGAGGAGATCACTTCTAAATTCTGTAGGTACACCTGTAGTTGGTGCGTCTAAGTTAATAGAATGTATTTCCGGAAGAATGTCCCGCGGAGATGAAGACAGGGAAGATTTTCGACTCTCATCATGAGCTTTTTGGGCACGCTCGAGTGCCTCTCGTTGTTCGTCAAAGCTAATCTGGGATTGAATCTGCTGTCGAGCCTTAGCCTCTTGGCGCTTCACTCTGAAAAAATTGAGGAGAGTCATCCACTGTGCCCATAGTTTGCGCAACCCGTGTACGGGGAGCATCTGCAATTTGGGCCATACATATTTCTTTGCCCAAGTGGCTACTTTAGATCCCATCCAGGTCGCAAGCTTAGGGGAAATGATCAATAAGGAGATGGTGGCAAGAGTCAGACACAAAACATAAAGCCCTGTCGTTCCAAACCAGCTTTGGAGTGAGGGTTGCAGCACGGCACCCAAAAATCCCCCCATTCGGAAGGAGAATGTTTGTGGAGCAAAAGACCACATTGCGGAGAGTGAAACAAGGAGTCCCAACCAGGCTAGACGTTTGGGCCATCGAGGCAGTTCATTTGCACTAGGCCAAATTTCCCATAAGACCCAGCTGGGTATCAGCCAAGCCATCAATCCAAATCCCATATAACAAAGGCTTGCAAGGTAGCTTCCAAGTTTTCCACATAAATTATGAATGGGTTCAATTTTATTCGAGGTATTAAAGAAACTCGGATCTGTTGAATGGTAGCTCGCTAAGGAAAAAATAAGAATTAGGACAAATGATAATCCCGAAAGACGAACAATCCAAAGCCATGCAAGCGACCCTAAATGTTGCTTCCCAGAGATAGCCAAAGAGAACTCCTAAAGTACATCAAGTTTAACGCCGAAGTAAGGCAAGTTCACCTCTTTCCTCGGAGATTAATCGCAGATCTTTAATCAAGGTTGGGTCGACATCGAGCCCAATAATTTGCCTTCTCATGAATCCGTATTTCGGTGACACGATGCCCTCGACTAGTTAAATACTCACAAGCCCATTGTGATAAGAGCTCGGCTGTTGGGTTGCGCCCTTGCAACTCCGGAGCATTATTGAGAAGCGTATAGTCGACGGATTGTATCCATCTGTGAACATCATCATGAATGGAGGGTCGATCGTCGAGTTGCTGTAGTTCAAATGATGCTTCAATATGCCAATTATGACCATGTCGCGCTTCTGTGAATCCCGGTAGATCATGAAAATGATCTGATACAAAAGGCTGGCGAATAGTCAAAATGTAGGACATTCATCTATTGTAAGTCATGAATATATAAATATTAAGTTCCTGAATCTATACTAGAAAGAGATGAAAAATTTTCTTGCAGTCTTAGTATTCCTGTTCACAAATTTGTGGGGACAGACGCCGACTGCCTTTCATCCAAAAACATCAATACAGATTCAGCAAAAAGAAGATCGTTTGGTAATACTCATCCCACCAAAGACCCATCTTAAGACTGCGTTTTTAAAGGTCGAGTCCACCTCTTCGCCCCAAGCAATCCGAATGGGCAAGCTGCCTCCAGCCTCAGGTCAAGATGAATTGGGAGACGATATTTATCGACAAGAATTAATATGGCCGATGTTGTTTAACACCTCAGAGCCTGAGTTAGAAGTGACGGTAACTTATCAGCCTTGCACGGAAGGACCAGGAGGAATTTGTTACCCGCCTACTCAGCAAAAAATTAAAGTTCGCCCAGTCGAATCTTTATCCTCACTCGAGACTCCATTTTCTTGGTGGACTTTAGTCAGCATTTTCTTTGCCGGTCTTTTAGCTTCTTTAACCCCCTGCGTTTACCCGATGATTCCCATCACAATGGCTGTCATTGGGATACGGGACATTTCCAAGAGGAAGGCGGCCGTTTTAACGCTAGCACTCGTCATAGGTATGGCGATCACTTATTCCACCTTAGGTGTCATCGCTGCGCTTTCGGGAAATGTATTTGGATCTATTTTAAGTTCAGCCAGTTTTATTATTGGCATGAGCACATTATTTTTTATCTTTGGGGCGTCGCTTCTAGGTGCATTTGAGTTCAGTTTATCGAGTTCACTGCAAAGCCGACTGCAGTCTTGGTCGAGTCAGTCAGGGATTTGGGGACCCTTTTTAACAGGGGTCATCCTTGGACCTCTATCCGCTCCTTGTATTGGTCCTATTTTAGGAACCATTTTAATCACCATTTCGCAAGGCAAGGGCCTCGTATTGGGTGCCCTCGAACTATTTATTTTTGCCCTTGGTATGGGGGTACCCTTCATGATGGTAGGTATTTTAGGCGCGCAACTTCCCAAAAGTGGCGCTTGGCTGGAATTTATAAAAAAAACTATGGGGTTGATGGTTTTATCTTTTGCCCTATGGACCCTTCGTACCATTCTCCCAACTACTTGGTTGTTATGGATGTGTTTAGGTTTGGCAGTACTATCTGTCTGGATCTATTTACACATTCAGATTGATTCGTTGCGCTTAAAACTAATTCATAGAAGCATTTTAGCGGTGACGACCTTGTTTACTGTTTACTTTATCCTCCGTCTGACTGAAATGCATTTTAAGACTACGGTTTTTCAGGGGACTACCGCGCGGATCTTAGGTTTAGATAAAAGTTTCAAGCAAGAGTGGATGAACCAAGACCTAGAATTGGCTATAGAACAGGGCAAAAAACTTAATCGACCTATCCTAGTCGATGTCTATGCCGATTGGTGTGCAGCCTGTTTTGAATTAGATGAAAAAACTTGGCCTGACGAAGCAGTGCGTGCTTATATACGTAGTCACTATGTTGCTATTCGGATTGACATGGACAAAATTAGACCGGATCTTGCTAAACGCTATCAAGTCATAGGCTATCCAACAGTTTTGATTTTGGATTCCGAAGGACGAGAAATAAAGCGAAGCTTGGGCTATCAAAGTCCGCGGGCGATGCTCAAATTCATAACATTCAGTCAGTAAAGTAACGCCGTTTTAAGTATCTAAGCGCTGATGAAGTTCGACTCAGGTACCAAGTCAAAAGTTCCCCTGAAATAATATCGATTCTGCTACGGGGAAATAACTTTTCTAATTCTTTTTGATCTGCTTCATTAAATGGATAGGGTTCTGTGGGAAGCAGCACAAGATCAGGTTTTAACTTCATCAGATCTCGAGGGGTACGTCGAGGATAGGCCTTGGTTTGATTAGTATCGCCTAGGACGCGACCTCCAAGTGCCGTTAACAATCCTCCACAGTATGATTGAGAGCCTGCAATGATCCATGGTGATTTCCAAACCAAGATAAGAACTTTGAGTGTTCTCGCTCGATGTCGGCCAATCGATCTCCTCACTTCCACAATCGACTTTTTAGATTTAGAATCTCTGTGAAGACGTCGACCTAGAATTTGATATGCCTTGATCCAACTTTTTAGATCTGTTATATCCAGCACGAGACTTGGGATTCTCGCCGCATCTAATTCTTGCGCTATTTTGAGTGTGTTTTCCATGCGTTCAAGAATGACTAACGTTGGCTTGACTTTCAAAATATCCTCTATCCTTGGGTTTTTCGTCCCTCCAATTTCGGGCACTTTCTTTAACGTTTCTTGTGGATGAATACAGTATTTAGTTCTTCCCACAAGGGATGAAGCAAGCCCCCATTGGCATAACAGTTCGGTAATAGAAGGCACCAAGCTAACAATTCTTTCATCAGTTTTCACCCAATGTCCCGTATGGGGATCTTTTTTGTCTCGAAGTCCCGTGGGGCACATGGGTTGCAATGAGCAATCGTAGCAACGAGGACTTTGAGCCTTGCAGGTTGTCCGCCCGTGAGTAATGAGTTGATGATGTAGCAAAGTCCAAGTTTCTTTTTTGAATAAATTACATAAATCTCTTTCCACACGATCCGGATGTCTAGAGGAGCTTAAGCCCAGCCGGCGGGCTAATCTACCTACATGGGTATCCACTGCCATAGCAGGTATACCAAAGGCATTGCTGAGTACAACGTTGGCAGTTTTTTTCCCCACTCCAGGTAGTCGAACTAAATCCTCAGCTAACCGAGGTATTTGCCCTTGGTGATGGCGCACCACTTGCTGAGCCATAGCGATGAGAAATCGAGATTTATTTTTATAAAAACCAGTGGGCTTAATCAGTCGTTGAACATCTTGGATATGAGCAGCAGCGAGAGCCTTTGGAGTTGGATATTTCTTGAATAACGCAGGAGTCGTTAGATTGACCCGGGCATCTGTACACTGAGCACTCAGGATGGTCGCTACTATTAACTCATATGCATTGCGATGATCTAGCATGCAAATTGCATAGGGGTATAAACGATTCAGTTTTTTTTGGATAACTTTTAAGTCATCAGGAGTTCGAGGCATAAGTCTAGATTAGATTATTGAGAAAGAATCCATTAGAATAGATAAAGTAAGGAATTATCATTGTCTAATCTAGCCTTAAAACTAAACTGTCAGGAAACTTCAGAACACTATCGTGGGGTTATCCAAAAAAATATTGATCAGTTGGGGCAGTCGCCTGGTCTTGCGGTCATCCTAGGCTGTAACGAAGAAGGTTGCATTACCTATCACCGATTCTTAATGAAAGACTGCCTAGATCTAGGAATCCGAGTTCAGGACATTGAAGTGGAAACAGGTTTAGAACTTGTCAAAACCGTCTCTCGATTGAATCAGGATCCTAAATACCAAGGCATCTTTGTTTTTTATCCCCTCAAATATCCAGGGCTCAAAGACGATGAAATTATGGATCTTTTAGATCCAGAAAAAGATATCGAGGGGCTACATTCGACCAACATTGGGTATCTGAATAAATTTCGAAAACGCATGGATGGATCCGATCATCGGTGTATGACTCCCTGTACTGCCCGTGCAGTAGTAAAAACTATTAAACGGGGATTTGGCGAACAGTGGCTCACTGGAAAAACGGTTTTAGTCATCAACGATTCACTTCGTATTGGAAGACCTCTCACAGCCATGATGGCCAATCTAAAAGCAACACCCATTCTGTGTCATCAAAACACTTCGGTGAAACACTTAGAAAAATTTATTACTATGGCGGATGTCATTGTATCGGCTGTTCCCGCTCCCGGCTATTGCATTCAGAGCTCTTTGATTCAGGATCATGCTCTTTGTTTTGACTTATCCGGGCATGGAAATTTTAACTTTGAGGAACTCAAGTCCCGTGGAATTGCCCATACCGACACTAGCCATAATAGTATCGGTAAAGTGACGCGTATGATGGCGCTACTCAATTTGACTTATGCTGCAGGACTTAAGTAGTTATTTGACGATTTGAACGGGACGTTTTCCAAATTAATAATAATTCATCCAAAAGGTTTGGAAATTGTTCCAGATGCATTGCGTTTGGACCATCACTATGTGCATGGTCAGGATCGTGATGAACCTCGAAAAAGAAACCATCCACGGTGGTTGCAGCAGCTCGAGCTAAGGTAGGGATCATATCTCGAGCTCCTCCAGTTCGAGTACCCAAGGCTCCAGGTTTCTGAACACTGTGGGTTGCATCAAAGACTACAGGACATCCCGTTGATCTGAGATGCGGAAAGGATTGGAAATCTACTACTAAGTTTCCGTACCCAAAAGTTGTTCCACGTTCGGTAACCCAGATTGGAGATCCACCGGTGGAGCGAACTTTGTCGACGGCATGTTGTAGATCCCAGGGAGCCAAAAATTGACCTTTCTTGATATTTACAACCTTTCCCGTTTGTCCTGCGGCAACCAAGAGGTCTGTCTGTCGACATAGGAAAGCAGGTATTTGTAACACATCTACATATGAAGCGACTTCTGTACATTGATTAGATTCATGAACATCGGTTAAGACTGGAATGTTGAGGGTCTCTCGTATCTCCTTTAAGATACTCAACCCCTCTTTCATGCCCGGCCCTCGAGCACTGTTCATAGAGGTTCGATTGGCTTTGTCAAAACTACTTTTAAAAATAAAAGGTATGTTGCGAATCTCGGTAATTTTTTTTAATTCGGTTGCCATCATTAAAGCATGTTCTCGACTCTCGATGACACAAGGGCCCGAGATGAGAAAAAAACTGTTCGCTGTGTAAGGTTTTTTAAAATCCATCATAATACCTAAATAATTATCGCTTGATTATGGAGTCCAGGGCGTTAAAGCAGTCTTGAACCTCACGTTCTTCAGTATAAAAATGGCCCGAAATCCTAAGTCCACAGTAGGGTCTAGAATCTAGAAAAATGCGATCTTTAGCCAGAAGCGATTCAATTTTATGAGCATGATCTATCCCAATACACACTTGCCCACCTCGAGCGTCGTCTTCCAGCGGAGAGTTAATTTTGAGGTTTCGTTCTTGTGCCAAGCGTATGATGTGATGACTAATATGGAGCACATGTTTTCGAATAGACGGAATCCCCACTTCGAGAATGATTTCCCATCCAGTTCTAGCTGCATATAAAGAAGGAATACCAAAAGTACCCGTCATGAACGCTCGAGCATCATCAGCGGGTTGAACCTCCGGAGTGAATCCAAAAATATCTTGTTGTGCCATCCAGCCGTATAACCGAGGCTTAAGGGCCCCTAGCAGCTCAGGTCGTACATATAGGTAGCTAGCTCCGGGACCCCCGCATAGCCACTTGTGGGATCCACCTACGGCAAAATCAACCCCCCAATCTGTTACCGAAAAAGGGTACATTCCTGCAGTCTGATATGTATCCACAAGGACCCGGGCCCCGTGCTGGTGAGCCACCTGGGTGATAGGAGGAATATCGACCAAAGCCGACGATCGATAAATACCATGATCGACCATAACCAAAGCTGTGCGGTCGCTAATAAGGGACGTAAAATCTGAAGGATCATGGCTGATCCCATCGCGACTAGGGACCTGAATGATTTGAATACCCGTTCCCCTAAGGACCTCGAGACAATATTTAAGGGTTGGGAAAGTAAGTTGAGAAACCAAGACCTCATTTCGAGTCCGAGTCCAATCAAAAGTGCCCAAGACAGAGTGAATGAGGGTACTCACATTTTGATGAAAAGCGATCGAAGTGGATGGGGCTCCAATAATTTTGCCCAGAAGGACCCGGCATTCGTCCACAAAGGGCATCCAATGCTCCCAGGCAACAATGCCTAAGCTATTCCAAGAGTTCCAATATTCTAAAAGTTTATTTTGGCTATCGGAGGGAGCTGCCCCCATAGAATGTGATACCAAAAAAGTTGAGTGGTTGAGTATTGGGAACTTGTCCCTTAGTTTGGGTTGTGACATTACCACTCTCAAAAATAAAAGGGGATATCTTTATTCTATCGCTTTTCAGATTGAAGACTTGCGCTAAAGCCTTTTTGCTTTAGTTCTTGAATGACACGATTTCCCTCTGATTGCGTGTAAGAAGGAACAAGTCGTACCCAAAAGTTATTCCCTTTGTATTTAGTAGTAATAGCGATCAAATTAGCCTCTCGATTTATTTGTTTAATGAGGCTTTTTGAATCCTTTTCATTTTGCCCCTCTAGGGGACCGATGACCACCATATACATGATCTTAGGTGGCTCAGTCATGGTCGATTGGGTGGCTACAGGGTCACTGGTACTTGGAATATTCTGAATGGCCTCATTAAGTTGATTGCCCAAAGGGTTGTCATGATTAGTTACATAATCCGATGTATTGATAGCCCTTGATGAATCCGATCCTTTTCCAAACTGGACCCCTAATATGAACGAGATGAAAACCAACGATACAGCCAACAATGATATCAAGAGGCTGGCTTTGGATCGTGAGGGTTCAAATACGGAAAAAGCCATGAGTCTTCTTTGAGTGCTTAGAATCGGTAACGTAAGTCGAAATTGAGATTGCGTCCTTCTCCTGGGACTGCTGCATTGATGATGCCATAAGACCAATAAGTTTGATCGGATAAATTTTTAAGATTTAATTGAATATCCCATTTACTGGTTCGGTAAAAAATACCTGCGTCCCATATTTCATAACCAGGGATAATTCCTAAACTGTTTGAAGGACCACCTCGAAAAACTATTTTTATGCTATCTCGCTGGCGCATACCTAGACCTAAGCCCCAACCGCGTAAGGCACCTTCTTTAATCTCGTAACTTGACCAGAGCCGCCCAGTTCGCTTGGGTGCTCCAGCTAAAGACTGTCCTTTTAGCCACGCATCAGAAGGCGAGGGCTCGGAATAAGTTGGATTCATCCAAGACCAGGCAAGTAATATAAACCAGTTTGTAGATGGTCGAGCGCTTAGGTCAATGTCCAACCCTTCCACACGCTGCTCTGGGATCAAGGTAATCACAGGGCTTCCTGAAACTAATCCTATGTTGGGGACATTAAATCTAATCGTTCTGTAAAAGGACAGGGTAAGACTGATCCGTTGCTCAAGCCATTGAGTTCGATTTCCAAGCTCGATCTGCCGATTACTTTCAGGTTGAGCCGCTGTTCGCGGATCCTCCGTAGTTAAATTAGCTAGCCTGCCCCAAGCAGATCCTATAAAAAAGCTTGAATTAGCGAGGGGGGTAAACAGGATTCCAATCTGTCCATTATTAAAGCTTGAATTGGTTCGGAGTGGATCCTCTTTTGACAAAGCAGTACTCAAACTATTGAGTCCATTGATCGGAATATAAAACTGCCCCAAACCGTTTAGAGTGTTAGTAAAAGAGTTATTACCCAAATTATTGTATGAACCCTCATCTATCATTCGAAAGCGGTCTTGCCGAAAAGCCGTTCTCAACTTGAGATATTCATTGATCATCCATTGATCTGTAAGGTACAGGCTAGATTGTCGGACCATAATTTCTCGATCAAAGATCCACGCCCAAGCGGATGTTAGATCTGCTTGGGCCTCCGGAAAGCTTGGATGATAGGCGTCTGGAATGGATGCAAATTTCGCCTGCCGTCGCCACGTTGTTCCATCCGAGAAAAACATATCTGATCCAAATTGAATTTCATGCTCGCTTTCTCCCCAGCGACCTCTCCAAGTAAAGAAAGTCTGAAAACTCTTATCAATAAAGTGATCATTTTGCTGTCGGAGATATCGGTTAGCTAGACTTTGAGATCCTGACGGACTATTAAAATCAGGAATACTGAAATTGCGATCAAAATGTAACGACCGCGTCCCATAGGCAAGACGGGTCTCCCATTTAAGTCGCGGTGTCAACAAATGGATGTAATTTAAAGAGAATCGGACGACATCGTTTTGGCTAGAGGCCATCGGAGATACCAAAGAGAGATCAGGGTTAAGACGCAAAAGAGTCGGATCGTGAAAAGGATAAGCACCCGAAGTGTTGCGGTAGGAACTGACATGGAATGGAATTCCAGCCGCATCCGGTATCAGGGACAAATCTCGGTTTTCCATGGTCAACAATAAGGACTTTGCATCTGTGGGCTGCCAAAGCGCGGAAACAGTCCACTCGCGAGTGTCAGAAGATAGTTTTCTAAACCCGTCTGATTGAGTGAGATGGCCAATGATTCGGTAAGCCCAATTATTCGTCAATGGGCCGGTCGCATCTATCGTAAGCCTCTGTGAATTAAAACTACCGATCGAGAACTGTCCAATAACGGAAGAGTCCCTTTTGGGCTTCTTCATTGTGAGATTGATCGTTCCCCCGGGTCCCGCACTTCCAAAAAGTGCGCTTCCCGGACCCTTTAAAACTTCAATTTGCTCCACGTCTGCTAAGGATCTTCGATAACCCATAAATGTTGGTCCATCATTCAGCCCTTCTCTTGTGTACGCTGCACCAAGTCCACGAATTAATTGGTTATCAAAAAAACCATAATTGGAAGATGAACTGGGTACAATCCCGCTTATGTTAACTAGCGCTTGTTCCAATCCGACCGCAGCTGTTTCCTGAATTACCCCAGAGGTAACCACTCCTATAGATTGTGGTAGATCCACCATGAGTCCCTGAAATTTTCCTAATGACACAAAGGATGGGATATACAGAGAACTTTTGACTTCAATTTGAGCAGTGGGAACAGCATCAATATCAATATCGAAATGGATTAAATTCTTTTGAAGATCTAGCGATTGAGACCACAATGGCTGACTGATCTTCATTACCCGAATTATGTAGGCGCCCGGGTAAAGATTTTCAAATTGATACTCCCCCTTCTCGCTAGGCGTAACTGAACGAATTCTCTCGCGGGTATCAATGAGTTGAACAGAGGACCCGGGAGGGAGTCGTGAATTCGAAGAGAAGAGCCGGCCACGGATCTGTAAATCTTGACCCTGTAGGTACCCCATGAGAACCAATAAGTAACTAACGATAGTTCTAAAGCGGATGAAGAATCTCTTTTTAATCACTTCGCCACTTTATCATAGCCAGCTAAGTCCACAATATCGGGCTTGAATGAGTTAATCTCTCTCGTATAAAAACCATTCATCTTATCGATCAGTGTTACTCTTCGGAACAAAGATAGATCTCTCTCGCTTCTAATAAACTAGACCCCTGATGATTTTTCATGGGTTGCTGCATATAAGTACCCTAAAGACGATAGAATGAGACTTGTACCCACCAAGGATACCTTCACTCATGAATGCAGCAGCACCCTTTGTCCCCCTCTTAATTCTAGCCCTTGCTGCCATCGTGATCGCCACGGCCGTTCTAGTTTTATCCGGTGTTATTCTTCCAAAATTCAAACCTAATAATCCACAGCGATCCAAATTGGAACCCTATGAGTGTGGCGTACCTCCTCGACAGCAAGGTGCTCGTCATCGCTATAGCGTCCAATTTTATTTAGTCGCCATGCTCTTTATTTTGTTTGATGTTGAGACAGCTTTTTTGTTTCCTTGGGCAGCCAATTTTAAACAGGCACCCGAAACCTTTAGTCTTATGGTCCTTTTTCTGTTCACACTCCTCTTAGGCTATGTTTATGCTTTGGGCAAAGGTGCCCTTGATTGGGAAAAATAAGATGCCAGATTTGAATCTAAATGATGCAGTAGTAACCACGCGCCTCGACTCTATTGTTAACTGGGCTAGGAAAAATAGTTTATGGCCCATGCCATTCGGAACGGCTTGTTGCGCTATTGAATTCATGAGTGTGATGGCGAGCAAGTATGATATGAGTCGATTTGGAGCCGAGGCGATGCGATTCAGTCCTCGTCAAAGTGACATGATGTTGGTCTTAGGAACAGTGACTAACAAAATGGCTCCTATTCTCCGTACAATCTACGCCCAAATGGCGGAGCCCAAATGGGTCATTAGCGTTGGAGTTTGCGCAAGTTCAGGAGGTATGTATCGTACCTATGCGACTCTACAAGGAATCGATCGCATTATTCCGGTGGACGTGTATGTCCCTGGATGCCCTCCGCGTCCGGAGAGCATGATTTATGGTGTTATGAAACTGCAAGAAAAAATTGAAAAAGAATCCTTAGGCATGAGAAAAGATCATGTTCGTCGTTTTTATGAAAGCCTCGATCTTCAAGAAAAAATTCAGAGTGAGAAAAACTTAACAGGTCAGCAGGCAATCCAGCATATGTTACGCCAAGCAGCCCATGATAAAGTAGCCACCATTTTTTAAGAGATGATGTCGTGTCTATTCTAGATTCACTACTCGAAAAAAAGACGATCCTCCCTATCTTGGACACGTATCGCTTCCGAGGTGATCAGACAGCTATTATTGCCCCTAGTTCTTTGATGACCTTAGTAGATTTATTGATGTCAGAAGGATTTCATTTTCTTGTGGATATTACCGCTGTGGACTGGCTAGATAAATCCGAAAACCCGGCGCGATTTGAGGTGGTCTACCACTGGTTAAATTTAGATTCACAAGAGCGGCTCCGTGTAAAAGTTCGGCTTCAAGACGGAGAATCTCTACCGAGTCTAGCTATTCGATTTAAAACTGCGGATTGGTACGAACGGGAAGTTTACGATATGTTTGGAATTTCCTTTGAAGGCCATCCTAATTTGACCCGACTACTCACTTGGAGTGACTTTCCCGGACATCCTCTTCGCAAAGATTTCCCCTTAGACGGTGGCGATCCTTTTTGTATGTCTGATAGCACCACTCCTTTTACTCATTAGGACCCAAACTGAATGGATTCCATAGCTATTACGAAGACACAACTTGATGGAGATCGCATGATCGTCAACATGGGTCCATCGCACCCAGTGACCCATGGCACCTTAAGAATTGTCTTAGAGCTCGAAGGCGAAATTATTACTCAAGCAACCCCCGAAATTGGATATCTTCACCGAGGTGTAGAGAAGCTAGGAGAAAACCTTAGCTACCAGCAATTTATCCCTTTGACGGATCGACTTAATTACACCAGTAGCATGATGAATAATGTCGGCTACACCATGACTGTGGAAAAAATGCTTGGGATCTCGATTCCACGGCGTGCTGAACAGATCAGAGTATTAGTCAGCGAGCTTGCTCGAATCGCTGATCACATAATCTGTTTAGGAATTAATGCCGTTGATATCGGGGCTTTCACGGCTTTTCTTTACCTGTTTCGACAAAGGGAAACCGTCTATGATCTTTTCGAGATGGCTGCTGGTCAAAGGTTGCATACTAGCTTTACTCGTGTTGGGGGGCTCTTTAGGGATTTACCTCCTGAATTTATTCCTCTCTGTGAACAGTTTCTAAAAGAGGCTCCCAAAGCTATTGATGAACTCGAAAAACTCCTAACTAAAAATCCGATTTGGCATGACCGAACCAAGGGCGTTGGAGCACTCTCTGTTCAGGAAGCCATTAATTGGGGCTACTCCGGACCGTGTCTTCGTGCTTGTGGCCTTGCACAAGACCTTCGAGTTAAACAGCCCTATATGGGATATGAGCAATATGATTTTGATATTCCCGTAGGAACGACTGGTGATGTTTTTGACCGATATTTAGTTCGGGTTGAAGAAATGCGGCAATCACTTCGAATTATTCGCCAAGTGATTAAGTCTCTCGATACAGGCCCTATTATGATTGACGATTATAAAATCGCCTTGCCGCCTAAAGAAAAAGTTTATACCCGCATGGAAAGCCTGATCCATCATTTCAAATTAATTATGCATGGAATGGAAATGCCCATCGGCGAGGTGTACTCATCAACAGAAGCCGCCAATGGAGAATTGGGGTTTTATCTTGTTTCAGATGGAGGAAAAAACCCCTACCGTATTAGGGTGCGGCCACCTTGTCTTCCTATATTTTCTAGTTTTGCAACCAAAGTACGCGGACGTCTGATCGCTGATGCAGTTGCAGAGTTAGGCGCTATGAATATTATTGCTGGGGAACTCGATCGTTAAATCAATTGCTCCTGTCAATAACCCCTGATCCCTCCATGAAAAACTTTGACATACGTCTTGTGGTTAACCTTGGGGCATTAAGTCGTTAGACTATAGATAGATAAAAATCATGAGCGCCCCTTCCAATTCCCCTCTACCCTTAGCCCCCGGTGAGCGATTACCGGTGAGCCCGGTATTGAGTCTAAGTTCTGAGGCGATTCAAGAGATTCGGCATCTTGCTAATAAATTTCCCGACCGATTAGCCGCAACGTTACCAGCTTTACACATTGCCCAAAAAGAGTTTGGCTTCGTGAGCCTTGAGGCAATGAAGGCTGTGGCTAACGCCTTGGATATTCCTGAGGGCCATGTCTATGGCGTGGCAAGTTTTTATTCCATGTATCAAAAGCACCCTGTGGGATCTTTTCATATCCAGGTTTGTACTAATATTTCCTGTGCACTCAATGGAGCTGTTGGGCTCTTAGATCTTGTCAAAAAGAAAACAGGTGTTTCCCATTGTGGAGAAGTGAGCTCTGATGGTATGTGGAGTGTGGAAGAAGTAGAGTGTCTAGCATCTTGTGGATCCGGTCCTTGTATCCAGGTGAACCACGATGTCTATGACGAATTTGTAAGTGAAGCTGAACTGGATCGTATTCTTGATGCTTGCCGATCAGGTCAATATCGAGGATGGGCAAAGTGACAACCTCATTTCGGCAAAAAAAAGATCCCCAACGATATTCCTTCGATGGCTTTGGAACACCTGCATTTCCCAATCTTATGCTTCGGGGTGCAGGCAATCTTGATAATTGGAGATTGAATATTTATCAAAAAGAACACGAAGGTTATAGAGGTCTCAAGCGCGCACTAAGCCTGGAGCCCTCCCAAGTCATTGATGAAATGAAAGCATCTGGCATTAGGGGCCGAGGTGGGGCAGGTTTTCCCGCAGGCCTAAAATGGTCTTTCATGCCTAAAGATACTCCTGAAAAAAAGTACACACGCTATTTAGTATGTAATGCCGATGAGGGAGAGCCCGGAACGTTTAAAGATCGATCGATTATGGAATATAACCCCCATCAACTTATTGAGGGTATGGTGATTGCTGGATATGCTATGCAGTGCCAGATGGGATTTATTTATGTTCGTGGAGAATTCCTTTGGCTTATTGAGAAGCTCGAAGCGGCCATTGAAGAAGCAAAAAATGCTAATCTACTCGGGAAAAACATTATGGGTTCCGGGTTTGATTTTGATCTCTTGGTGTATCGAGGAGCTGGGGCTTATATTTGTGGTGAAGAAACAGCCCTCCTGAATTCTCTCGAGGGTCGACGAGGAGAACCGAGAATTAAACCCCCCTTTCCTGCATCCAAAGGAGCCTTTGGGCAACCGACCACCATCAATAATGTTGAAACACTAGCAGCAGCAGCCCCCATTCTTCGCATGAGTGGAGCTGAGTATGCCAAGATTGGAACTCCAAAAAATACCGGAACTCGAATCTTCTGTGTGAGTGGTCATGTTAAGCGACCCGGTCTCTACGAACTTCCGTTAGGTACTCCGCTCAATAAGTTAGTACAAGATCTTGCAGGCGGTACTCCCAATGGAAAAAAGATTAAAGCTATTATCCCCGGGGGCGCAAGTTCTTCCGTTTTCACCGAAAAAGATTTCGATTGTCCTCTTGATTTTGATACGGTTCGCGATCGAGGATCTATGGCGGGATCAGGGGGGATCATTGTGATCGATGAGGATACCTGCATGGTTCAGGTATGCCTTAGGTTGATTCGGTTCTATGCCCATGAAAGTTGTGGCCAATGTACTCCCTGTAGAGAAGGATGTAACTGGATGGAAAAGATACTGACTCGCATAGAAAATGGACAGGGACAGACCGAAGATTTGGACCTTCTCGCTAGCATGACTCCTCGTATTGCTGGTAAGACACTCTGCGCACTAGGAGATGCTGCCTGTGGTCCTATGGATTCCATTCTGGCTAAATTTAGAGAAGAATTCGTGTATCACATCGAACATAAAAAATGTCCTAATCCAACTTGTCAGATCGTGACGTATTCGCACTGAGACACCCTTTAAAGTCTAGAGCTGTATCTTTCTCTCACTATTCTATGGGTTCTGATTCAAATATGGAGTGCCACAATTGTCGGCATACCGGGTGATGAAGTTCCTCAGAACACCTTAGATGGATTGAAAATATTAAAAGGGTCAAGAGATTGTTTGATATTTGCCATAGACCTTAATATGTAGGGATCGGTAAGTTCTAAGAACGCTTTCTTTTTTGCCAATCCAATACCATGTTCGCCGGAAAGCGAACCACCATGTTCTTTGGTGAGCTTGAAAAGATTCAGAATATCGTCTTCAAAAGTCTCGATGGGTTTGTGTTCTCGATTGAGAAAGTTCACATGTAAATTTCCGTCACCTAAGTGACCATAAGTGACACAGTCTATCTTTAATGTATCTAATTGATGAAAAAAAGAATCAAGTTGGGAGAGGGGTATTGAAATGTCTTCGCTAATTTTATGAGGATATTTTTCTTTTAAAAAAGATGAGGTTAAACGTCTCAATGCCCAAATTTCTTCCCTTTGTCGATGACTAGAGGCGATCTGAAAGTGTGAAGCCGTATGGAATAAAGATTCACAGGCGAGAAGAAAAGAATCGGATCGGCAACCTTCGTGATCAAATTCGACGATAGCACAAGCATGTCCTTGGATTTTACGTGCTTCGGGAGGACCCTCCCTCCTCAGTTCCTGCAGAACTAATGGATCAAAGAATTCAATGGCTGAAGGCTTATATCCATTAAAGGATAGATGGCCGGGTAGTCGAATCAGATCCCTCATGGTGTCGTAAGACACAAGAAGAGTTAAAAATTCTTTGGGTTTTGGTAGAAGTCGTGCAGTCGCACCAGTAATAAAACCCAAGGTTCCTTCGCTTCCCAGAAGCAGTTGGGTCAAGTTGAGCCCGGTATTATCTTTAGTGCCTTGAATGCCGAAAGTATGAATATCCCCGTCACTCATTAAGCAGTCCACGCTAACGATCCAGTTTCGTGTCATGCCGTATTTGCAAGCATTCGGTCCTCCAGCATTCGTAGCTAAACTTCCTCCAAAAGAGCAGTGCATCCAGCTATTCGGATCTGGGGGGTAAAAGAGATTATGAGATTCCGCATCCTCCTTTACTTTCCTTAGAGGTACGGAGCACGTTGCCGTCAATTGCATGCCGATAGGATCAATGGATAACTCTGCGGGCCAGTCTGCAAAATCCACCAAGATAGATCGTTCTTGATTAACCAGACACCCCCCCGCTTTACCGGTTCCTGACCCTCGGGGTATAAGTGCCCAACCGTCCTGTTGCGCGAATTTAACAAGAGCTCTGAGCGCCTTAGGAGTGCGAGGACGAATACATGCCCAAGGTAATAAACCGAGCATATGAGATTCGTCTCGTCGATAAGCTCCTAAATCTGATGGATCCACAATCACTGTGGAATCAGGAATAAGATCAAAAAGTGATGACATCAGAGATTAGTGAATTAATGTTCCAACTGGATCGCCTAAGACCGCAGAAACCAAATTCCCGGGTTTCATCATATTAAATACTAATATGGGTAACTCGTTGTCCATACAGAGCGCAATAGCTGAGGCATCCATTACCTTCAACCCCTTTTCCAAAACCTCCTGAAACGTAATCTTATCGAAGCGTTGAGCCCTTGAGTCTTTTTTAGGATCTGCGCTATAAACACCATCGACATTAGTAGCCTTGAGCACTACTTGGGCCGATATTTCATTGGCTCTGAGGGCCGCCGCCATATCCGTACTGAAGTAGGGATTTCCTGTGCCGCTTCCAAAAATAACGACTCGACCTTTTTCTAGGTGCCGAATGGCTCTACGTCGAATATAACTTTCTGCAATTCGTGGCATATCAATACCCGAGAGCACGCGCGTCTGAACTTGTTTCTGTTCTAAAGCATCTTGAAGGGCTAATGCATTAATCATCGTAGCGAGCATGCCCATTTGATCCGCAGTTACCCGATCAATACCTTTGGTTGCACCTGCAACACCTCGAAAGATATTCCCTCCACCTATGACAAGTCCTACTTCTACACCATGCTTCTGTATATCTTTTATTTGGTCAGCCACCATGGCCACTACACTAGGGTCAATTCCCATCTTCTGATCACCCATTAATGCTTCGCCCGAGAGTTTCAGAAGTACGCGTTGGTATCTCATAAGTCTCCTTTAGTGTAGATGAATTAATAAAAAAATAGACGACTTAACGTCGTCTATTTTTAATTATCATACATTAGCCTTACTTAGCCATTTGTGCATTCACTTCCTCTGCAAAATTCTCATTTCGTCTTTGAAGACCCTCGCCTAAAACAAACTTAGTGAAACGGCGGATACTTAATTTTTCACCGATTTCAGCAGTTTTCTGAGAAACAAACTGTTCGATTGTAAGATCTGGGTTCATGATAAATGGTTGTTCTAATAAGCACACTTCTTTGTAGATGGAATTTAACTTACCTTCAACAATCTTATTTACAATGGCAGCAGGTTTTCCCGTTGCTTCAGCTTGAGCTCGAGCAATCTCGATTTCTTTATTGATAAATTCCTGAGTCACTTCGCTTTTGGAAACAAAAAGAGGCGCAGGATCTGCGGCTGCAATATGCATAGCAATCTCCTTCACAAGTCTTTGAAACGACTCGTTGCGGGCCACAAAGTCTGTTTCTGAATTGACCTCAACCAAAACTCCTACGCGTCCACCAGGATGAATATAGGCTTCCACTAATCCTTCAGACGCAATACGATCTGATTTTTTTGATGCGGCTGCAAGTCCCTTTTTACGAAGCCAATCGATGGCTTGTTCCATATTGCCATTGTTCTCTTCTAGGGCTTTTTTGCAGTCCATCATTCCAAGGCCAGTTTTTTCCCGTAGTTCTTTCACATCGTTAGTAGTGTAGGCCATCGAATATTGCTCCTATTAATTAAGCGGGTGTAGAAGATTCATCTATCTGGATCTTTTCCGCCATCATATTTTTCATAGAAGCGGTTTGTCCTTTATCCTTGAGAGCTGCGCGACCCTCAATGATGGAATCCGCAATACGCTCCGTAAACAGCATAATGGATCGGATGGCATCATCGTTGCCTGGAATAATCATATCTACCATATCGGGATCACAATTAGTATCAACAATCGCTACGACCGGAATACCGATTTTTTTGGCTTCAGTGACCGCGATGGATTCATGATTAGGGTCAATGACAAAAAGAACATCGGGAAGGGCGCGCATATCTCGAATACCCTTGAAAGATTCTTCCAATTTATCTTTCTGTCGAGTGATGCCGGAAATCTCTTTCTTAGAAAGTTCTGCCAAGCGGACAGGATCTGCCAATAGAGCTTGGGTTTCTCGATATTTCTCCAGGCTCTTCTTGACAGTTGAAAAATTGGTTAACATACCGCCAAGCCAACGGTTATTGACATAGAATGCACCGCACCTGGAAGCTTGTTCGGCGATAACTTCTTGAGCCTGAGGCTTGGTAGCCACAAACATGAATGTTTTACCTTGACTAGCCGCCTTGGTGATATAAGTGGCAGCTGCATTCCAAAGGCGTAGAGTCTTTTGAAGATCGATAATGTAAATACTGTTTCGTGCTCCAAAGATGTATTTCTTCATCTTAGGATTCCAGCGTTTGGTTTGATGTCCGAAGTGAACGCCCGCTTCGAGCAGTTCTTTCATTTGTATTGCAGCCATGTAGGCCTCCTCAGTAAGTCCCTCAGAGAGGGAACTAGGGATAATAGGCATGAGTGCCCGATTCGATCCCCAAAGGGATCCGTGGTTAGACCGCCCAAGAATATTCTAGGGAGGGTATCAAAGAACAAAAATTAACGTTTACTAAATTGGAAACGACGTCGAGCAGCTTTTCGTCCTGGTTTCTTACGCTCCTTCATGCGAGGGTCTCGCGTGAGTAACATGGCTCCTCGGAGCAAAGAACGAAGCTGTTCATTGTATTGCAGGAGGGCACGAGAAATACCCAAACGGATGGCAGCCGCCTGAGCAGCACTTCCACCTCCTTTGACAGTAATCATCATGTCCCACTTATCTACATTCTCGGTAAGAACAAAAGGTTGTTGAACCATCATACGCAAAACGGCATTGGGAAAGTAATCTGCAAGCTCGCGGCCATTAACAATGATTTGTCCACTGCCGGGCTTGAGAAAGGTACGAGCAATGGCTGTTTTGCGTCGTCCGGTCCCGTAGTGATGTCTGATGGCCATGCAAATACTCCCGTTATTTCTTCAAACTATATGAAATAGGATTTTGAGCTTTCTGTTTATGATCTGTACCCGCATAAACCATTAATTTTTTTATCATTGCGTTTCCCAAGGGGCCTTTGGGTAACATCCCTTTGACCGCTTTTTCAATGGCACGGGTTGGATGAGCTTCTCGCAAAACACCTGCTTTGACTTCTTTCATAGAGCCAGGTTGAGTTGTGGTCGTACGATATATTTTTTGGGTAGATTTTTTACCTGTAAAAACCGCTTTTTCTGCATTAATCACAACCACATGATCCCCGGTATCTAAAAAGGGAGTCCATGTGGGCTTGTGTTTTCCGGAGAGAAGTTCGGCTACCACAGAACTTACCCGGCCGATGGAAATACCTGAGGCATCCACTAAGAACCATTGGCGTTTAATATCGCTTGCACTAGGGAAAAAAGTACCCATGGATTGCTCCAAAAACAGTCAATAAAATGCCCTACAAAGCCTTCAGGGTCTCGCAAGGGCAGAAAAATTAGATTATCGTGGGCAACTGCTTGGGTCAACCTTGAATTACTCGAGAACCCCTTATTTTTCAGCCAATTTCCATAATTCCTTGGCGACTCTGGTTGCTCCAAGCCCATCAATTAGGGCCATACCGGCTGCTACCTGTTCCTGTCGACTTTCTTGCCCCTCAGGTCCTAGCCAGTGTTCTAGGGCATCTTGGACGGTTTGGGGATCTGCGGAGGGGCCCTCCCCAAGGCCAAAACAACTTCCGTGGTGACCCAATTCGGTTAATCCCTGAACTTGTCTTTCATTTTGTCCCCAAGCAACGACTGGGATGCCAAGACAAAGGGCGTCAATGAGGGTCACGCCTCCTGCACACCAAATCACATCAAATTGTTGAATCTTCTCGCTCAGTTGAGTCATAGAGGTATGAACTGTACATCCAGGAAAAGAATCACCTCGAATACCTTGCGGCGCAAGAATCATGCTACTTCCTCTCCAGCGACCCTCTTGTTGTAGATTCTTGAGAATATCAAAAGCTTTTTGAGCTAACCCCATTGCATCACTTCCGCCAAAAGTCACTAATATTTTTTGGGCATTGAGAGGTTGGTCAGGCTGGCGCTTCGGGCGAAGTGTTCGGACAATCGGACTGGCAACAATATAGGTAGCTCCACAAAGGACATGGCATTTGCCCCTAATATCTTCATGAGGTTTTAATTTGATACCGTTTTTAGTTCGAGTGGGATGATCCGGCCATACAATGCCCTCTAAGTAAGGTTGGAACAGAAGATCTGCTTCCTCGTAGGCGTCTCCATCGTCTTCCATTAATGCAATTTTACGGGGATGCGCCTCTTTGATTTGTTCTCTCGAGGAAGTCCATTGATCAAATAGAACTACTTCACCTTTCATAGTCTTTCCTAAGGGAGCAAAGCTATTTTCACCCAAATCAATGATCTCTGGTGGAAGTTCCCCGGAAAGAATATTCTTGCCTCGACCAACTTCTCGTGCTCGTTCATCACCCGAAACTACCAAGGTCGTTTTTCCGCCCAATAATTTCCACTCTTCATAAATGGCCAAAGCTCGAGTCAGATGCCCTAAACCTAGAGTGGGATCAATATGAATTCGAATAATTAAATGGTGCGTCATAGGTGAAACATTATCCAAGAGCCCCGCTCACACCTATAGGTTTATTAATCTGTGTCATTGCGTAGGGGGCAGCTTAAAAAAGTTCTATCCATTCCGTCTCTTAGCATAATACGACTCATCAAAATGAATCAAACCGATTAAGGGTAGGGATGACCCTCTTGAAAGCCCCCTTGGGGGTTGGGATAGTCTGGCGCCTTGGCCATAGGCCACCCATCCTTAAAGTAGGCTTCCTTATAACGAACGTATCGATCTGGAATGGAAGCAACTAAAGCCCGTTGTTCAGGAGATAAAACTCCCTTGATCTCGGCAGGCCATCCCGCAATCAATGAGTGCGGAGGTGCCTGGAATCCCTCTCGAACTAATGATCCTGCCGCCACAAGACATCCTTCTCCGATGACCGCACCATCCATCAGAGTAGAACTCATTCCTACCAAGACTCCGTTGTGTAATGTACACCCATGTAACATCACATTGTGAGCAATGCTACAGCCTGATCCTATCAGAGTTGGATATTTCCCATTCGTGACATGAATACACGACATATCTTGAATATTGGTTCGGTTTCCAATACGAATCCAATTGACATCCCCACGCAGCACACAATTAAACCAAATACTGACATCCTCTCCGAGGGTCACATCACCAAGAATGGTGGCGTTCTCAGGCACAAAGACCCGGCTTCCGATCTTGGGAACCATACCTTGAAATGGAATAATCATGAAGCCTCTAGCCCACTTAGAACTTAAGATAGTTTAATGGATTCTCATCTAATTTCTTCCCGCCATAATCTCGAGGGTGATGATCCTATCTTTAGGATCAACGCATTAGCCCAGTCGCGTAAAGCTCAAGGCCATCCTGTCATTAACCTCTCCATCGGTGCTTTGCTCGATGAGGAGGGTCAACTCGTCACTCTTCAAACAGTAACAGAGGTATGGCACTCCCTAACATCTCAAGAGATTCACCCCTATGCCCCCATCTTGGGTGATCCAGAATTTATCGATGCTATTACTCACCACTACTGGCCTCAAGCGCCTTCACCTGTTTTGGGTTGTGCAACGCCTGGTGCCACTGGTGCGCTAGTTGTGAGCCTCCGAAACTTACTCGAGCCCGGTCAAACCGTTCATACGTTCGATCCGTGCTGGACCCCATACGAAACACTCGCGTTTGAGAATCAAATCAGAGTGGAAACCGTTGCCTATCCTATGAGTGATGATCACGGTTCGATGGCTACCCTTGAATCAAAACTAGAAAGTACTATGAAAAAACAGGGGCGGATTTTATTTTGGCTCAACGATCCTTGCCATAATCCCACCGGCCAACATCTATCGACTACCCATCGTCAGACGCTCTTGAATATCTTCGATCGCTTATCTCAACAAGGGCCGGTTTCGGTCATTTTAGACCTAGCCTACTTGGAATATGCTCGAGACTCTTTGACCGTTAAGCAAATCTTGGAACATTATGCTCAGTGGGCAAGTTCAACTCCGGCATTACTAGGAGCCGCCTTGTCTATTTCAAAACCTCTAACGCTTTACGGAGCTCGCTGCGGCGCCCTCGTCTTTCCGTGGCGACAAGACCCACAATTAAAAACGGCACTTGCCATCAGTTGTCGCGGAATATTTTCTAATGCTCCTCGGGCTCCTCAATCACTCGTTAAAAAACTCTACCGGGATTCAGTCCGATTGGAGAGACTTCGATCGGAGCATCGACACTGGTCTTCTGTTTTAGTGCATCGCGCGGATCAGTTGTCGCAGTATCTGAGTAAAAACAATATCGAGCATTCGTATTTTGAAGGGGGCTTTTTTGTTACCCTCCCTCATGCTCATCCGGATCAAGTAGTACAAGCGCTTCAGACACATGATATTTATTTGATTCCCTTAGAGCAAGGGCTTCGTGTTGCAATCTGTGCCCTACAAGAGAAGGAAATTAAGCGCCTCGTCGATGCCCTGCGTCTCCATCTCTAAACTATTCAACCCCATCCTTCCTACGAACCCTTCGCCCTAAGATACTTCGGGGATGTTAAACTACGGGCTCTGCCAACGCTTATTTTGGGCATATAACTCAGCGGTAGAGTGCTACCTTCACACGGTAGAAGTCACAGGTTCGATCCCTGTTATGCCCACCACCCTCAGGAGTTAAGATGCCTTTTATTCTGTCGACCCAAGTCCGCAGTGGAATGATTATTAATTTTGAAAAGGAACTTTGCCGTGTTATCAGCATTGAGCATCAAACCCCAGGCAATCTACCTGCTCGAGTTGTCGTGAAGATGAAGAGACTCAAGGATGGTATCAATCGTGAAAATCGATTTGGTTCCCAAGATAAAGTGGAACGAGCCAACCTAGAACAACACAAAATGGAATTTCTGTATGCTGATGGTGACAATCTCATTTTTATGAACAATGAAACGTATGAGCAAATCGAAGTTCACAAAGACATTATGGGAGAAGACTTAAATCTCCTAGAGTCAAATATGATTGTGGAACTCGAGTTTAACGAAGGTATCCCTCTATCGGTTAACTTACCCTCTACATTAATCAGTGAAATTATAGAAACTGAACCCGTCATGAAAAATGCAAACGCAACAGGCTCTTACAAACCGGCTAAATGTAAGAACGGTCTTACCGTAGGAGTACCTCCCTACATCCAGACGGGTGAAAAAATTAAAATCAATACGGCTGACCGGACCTATATGGAGCGAGCCAAGTAGGCGAGAACTGTCCAACCCACCTGCCGGTGAACACTCTGTAGAATGCGTGATGGCCCTAGAATAATCTCGGGGTGAGTTTGGCTATTTAACCCCAAGTTGCTTCATGAATTCGAGGTTATCCATAAAGTCCTGTTCTTCAGCTATTTTGCCGTCTCTCATTTTGGCAATCGTGCATCCGATAACATCAATCTTTTTTCCGGTAGGGGGGATGCCAAAAAATGTGCCAGTATGTCTTCCTTTAAATTGCCAATATTTTACTAATTTATCCCCGTCGGCAAACATGTCCTTTACCGTGAAGCTCCTTTCAGAAAATCCCGTCACGAAGTTAGCGTAATAAGCTTTTGCCTGAGCCTTACCTTTAATTTCAGGAACCGTGTGGAGAATGGCATCCTCCACATAGGCGGTATCCAAAATATCAATTTGTCCTTGATTGATGGCTACGTCCCAAACTTGGGAATAAAAAGCCACGTTTTTTTTACCCAATATCGCCTTCTGATCATGGTCAGATTGACATGCGATAAGTGAAAAAAGTACTAAAACGAACAGGATATTTTTTTTCATTTTTTAGTCCTCTGTTTGAGTGAATGAGTTTGATTTGGATAAGTCTTAGGACTGCAATTCCACAGTGCGGCTAGTCTATCTCAACCCTTTGGCGACGAAAAGCCACCATTTCTGATGGCTTGTCATAATATGGCTCCGGTGGAGGGATTTGAACCCCCGACATCATGATTAACAGTCATGCGCTCTAACCAACTGAGCTACACCGGAAAGAGTATGATTGTATCCAAAAAAAGGCGGTTTGACTTTTTGAATCTTTGCTTGGCCCTGCTGGTGATCCATAAATCTAGGTCTTTTCACGTTGAGCGTTCTGACGTTTATTAGCGTTAGAATTGTATAAACTTTAAAATCCCTTTGGAGATTCTATGGCCGAAAGTAAACCTAAAAGTTTTGAAGAGGGTCTTGAGCAACTTGAATCGGTCGTGCAAAAGTTGGAATCGGATGGACTAACACTAGAACAATCCCTAGTTGAATTCGAAAAAGGAGTGAAGCTAGCCAAGGATCTTCAGATTCAACTCGAGCAATCTAAGCGACGTGTCGATGTCTTAAAACAATCTTTAAACGGTGAATTAGAAACTAGACCTCTCGATTCTGATTCCGCATGATCGACCCCGCAGTTTCTGTCGCACACGATCAAACTCGTCTCGTACCGCTTATTGAAAAAGAATTAGTAACTCGATTTCATCGGGTCCCCTCTGGCATCCCGTTGAGCGAACTTCAGCGTGCGATCAAATATAGTTTGGAGGCAGGGGGAAAGCGAGTTCGTCCTATCTTGTGTATGTTGGCATGCGAGGCCTTGGGCCAAGCAGCCGCATCTGCTTTGCCAGGTGCGATCGCCGTGGAATATGTACATACCTACTCTTTAATTCATGACGATCTTCCCGCTATGGATAATGATGATCTCCGACGAGGGAAGCCCACTAATCATAGAGTGTTTGGCGAGGGTCCAGCCATTTTAGCTGGTGATGCCCTCTTAACTGAGGCATTTGCCGTTCTCGCTGAAACTCAAAACTCAGCGGCTGTGGCCTGTTTGGCGCAGGGAGCTGGATGGCTAGGCATGGTGGGTGGCCAGTGCCTTGACCTGCAACAGGAACATCAAGTATCTGATGCTCATCTGCTCTCTACAATTCACCAATTGAAGACTGGAAAATTAATGCGAGCTGCCCTCGAACTAGGAGCCATATTCGGTCACGCATCTTCCCGCCAGGTCTCCGCCCTTGGTAGTTTTGGGGAGGCCCTAGGGCTTGCATTCCAGATCAAAGATGATCTCTTAGATGCAACTTCAAATGCGCATCAATTAGGGAAGGGCACTCAGAAAGATCACCAGAGGGGTAAACTAACCTACGTATCGGTTATGGGTCTTGAGAAAGCAGAGGCCACCTTGGGTCAAGTTACTCAAGATGCTCTTGAGCATCTCGCTGATCTTCCTAACCCCCATGCCCTTACAGCTTGGGCGCACCACTTAACAAAGAGAGCATCGTGAAACACTATCCCCTATTAGATTCCTTGTCCCATCCGGAGGCTATTCAAACACTTCAGCCCAAAGAATTGGAACAACTGGCTCAGGAAGTTCGTCAATTCTTAATTGATAGTATTAGCGTGACGGGAGGTCATTTCGCTTCCAATCTCGGAACGGTTGAGTTAACCGTGGCGCTCTTCAACCAATTTGACCTACGGTCCGATCGTGTTCTATGGGATGTAGGGCACCAAGCCTATCCTCATAAAATTCTCACAGGTCGGAAGTCCCAATTTAAAACTTTACGTCAGCATGGGGGGCTCTCGGGATTTTTAAGACGATCCGAAAGTCCCATGTATGATCATTTTGGCGCGGGGCACGCGAGCACATCTATTTCAGCCGGAGTTGGGATGGCGAAAGCCCGTGATCTCGCGGGAGAGGACCATGCAGTTGTTGCGGTGATTGGCGATGGATCTATGACAGCCGGCATGGCATTTGAAGGACTCAACCAAGCTGGCTATCTAGAATTAAAAAATTTCTTAGTGATTCTAAACGATAACGATATGAGCATTAATCCCAACGTGGGTTCGCTCCAAGGTTATTTAAATCAACTGATGTCAGGTCAATATTATGTTCGGTGGCGTGATCGAATTGAATCTATTATTAAATCCATTCCGGTGGATACCTTAAGTAAAAGCGTGGCGAAACTAGCGAAATGGAGTGAAGAAACGCTCAAGCGTATTTTCATTCCTGGTTTACTTTTTGAGGACTTGGGTTTTAATTATCTGGGTCCCGTCAATGGTAATGATGTATTAGCCACCCAAAAATTACTGCTTCAGGCCAAAGAAAGGATGAAGCATGGTCCCGTGCTTCTTCATGTGCAAACCAAAAAAGGTTTCGGCTATGCTCCAGCTCAGCAAGATCCCCTGAAATCTGTCTCTTATACACATCTGACGC